>QZJT01000071.1 GCA_003597935.1 Phycisphaerales bacterium
GAATTGCCGGCCGTCGAGGCGATAAAACGAGTTCAGCCCGCCGAACTGCTCATGACGCTCGACGATGCAGACGCGCTTGTCGAAGCAGGTCAGGCGCACCCCGGCGGCCAGCCCGGACATGCCGGCGCCGATGATGATGGCATCGTAGTCCACGGGTCAGGCTCGGGCGGGTGGCGGCCGATTGCACTCAGAGCCCGTACGGGCGTGCCGGGATCGGCCGCGTGGAAACGGGCGCCGCGGATGGCGATCCGCCGGTTGAAGACCGGCGCCGCGCCGGACGCTACACCTCCACCGCCGCCAGTTTCGGCGTCAGGTATTCCACGCATCCGTCCAGTGTGGCCAGCAGCGGGTAGTCCTCCTTGGGAACCTCGATCTTGTAGCGTTTCCGCAGTTCCATCACGATGTCGAGAAAGTCCATCGAGTCCATGTCGAGCTGGTCGCGGAGCCGCTGCTTTCCGTCGAGGCCGGATAGGTCCTCGTCCGGCGCCACCACCGCAATGATGTCGAGTATGACCTGCCTGATCGATTCCCTGGTCATGGATATCCCGAAGCCTCTCCGGTATCGACGCTCCCGCGCCCTGCTGCCAGCCGAACTCTATCCGTCGAAACGCCGGACTACCAGTGCGGAGTTGATTCCCAGCATCCCAAACGAGTTATTCAAGACCGTGTCAACTCTAGTCGCCTTCCGCGGTTCGTTCAAGACGAGGTTGGGCAGCGCGCAGCGGGGGTCCAGCTCGTCCACGTTGATCGTCGCGTGGACGTAGCGGTCGTCGAACGAGCCGAGGTTGCCGGCCAGTTCCAGCGCCCCGGCGCCGCCCATGGCGTGGCCGATGAAGCTCTTGGTGTTGTTGACGTATACGCCCTCGGCGGCGCCGAAGACCGCCCGCAGGGCGGTGGCCTCCTGGATGTCGCCCAGTTCGGTGCCGGTGGCGTGGGTACTGACGACGTCCACGTCGGACGCCGTCATGCCGGCCCGCTTCAGCGCCAGATTCATGCACTGGGCCAGCCGCTCGGGAGAGGGCACCACCGGATCGCCGGCGTCCGAGTTCATGGCATGGCCCATGATCTCGCAGATGATTCTCGCGCCGCGGGCCTTGGCGTCTGAGAGCCGCTCCAGCACGTACAGGCAGCCGCCCTCGGAGACGACGATCCCGTTGCGGGCGAGGTCGAACGGGCGTGAGGCGCGGGCCGGGTCCTCGTGGGTCGCCAGAGCGTTCTCGCTGGCGAAGCTGGCGAAGATCCCGAACGAGTGGATGCTCTCGGAGACGCCGCCGCCCAGGGCCAGGTCCACCTCGCCGATCCGCAGCATCTGGGCCGCCTGGATGATGCCGGCGTTGCCGGCGGCGCAGGCGGCGCCGATGGTGTAGTGCGGGCCGGTGAGGCCCATGTTGATGGTGATCTCGCCGGCCGGATTGTTGGCGACGGTCCGCGGGTTGTGGTGGTGCGACCAGCACTTGGTGTCGTAGTCGAACTCGCGGATGGCGGCGATCTCGTTCTCGGTCTCCACCGTGCCGTGTTCGGTGACACCGACGTAGACGCCCACGCGCGAGCGGTCGATCTGCTCGAGGTCCAACCCGGCCGCGGCCAGAGCCTCCCGGGCACAGTAGATTCCCACCGCCCCGGCCCGCGTGCCCCGGCGGCGGTCCTTGGCCTTCTGGTAGCGGCGCTCATCGAAGCGGCAGACGCCCGCCAGCACCCGCCCCATGAACCGGGTCTGGATGGTGGAGACGCCCGAGACGCCCTCGAGCAGGTTCCGGCGGAAGTCGGCCAGCGTGTCGCCCAGGGGCGACGTGAGTCCCACGCCGGTGATGACGATTCTCTCGTGGTCGGGTCTGACGTTCACGTTCACCGGGAGAACCTGGTCGGATCGCGTCGGGCCTGCGGGCGTCCTCCCGCTGCTGGTGGGGAGGATGCCCGACGCGCGCGCCACACGGGCGGAGGCTCGCAGGCCGCGATACAACGCGGACCGCGCGGCGTCGGCGTCATTGCCGGCCGCCGCGGCTCACGATCCGCGCGGCGGAAGATGGGCAGCCTAGCAGTTTCCGCCGGAACCTCAATACACCGGCGAGCACCCGGCCGAACGGGCGAGCGGGCCGTTGACGGCGTCTGCCACCGAATCGGAGGCTGGCCCGCGGCCGCGCCGGGACGTACGCTCGTGCCGCAATGTCCGCCGACGATTCAGACGGATCAGGCCGGCGTGGCTCGAGTTCGCTCGGCCTGTCGACGAGGGCGTGGCTCGTCCTGCTGCTGCTCGCGGTCGGCGCGTATCGCGTCGCACTGACCGAGGTGGGGCGTTTTCACTTCGGCGACGAACGCAAGTACAAGCTGGCTGTGTTCGCCCTCGACGAGTTCGCCCGGGGGGACCCGCGGGCGGCCGTGGCGCGAATATGCGACCCGTTCGGCGGAGGAAGGCCGGGCTTCATTCTCTACGGGCTGGTTCCGGCGGGGTTGCAGCGGGCGGCGGCAAGGTGGACGTCGGTCTCCCCGTTCCGTCTGGAGTATTACCAGATTCCGGCCTGGCTTAACGTCGTGGTCACGCTCGGCACGGCGTGGATGTTCTTCGTTCTGGCAGGGCGCTGGACCGGGTCGGAGGGAACGGCGCTGGCCGCCACCCTGGTGTACTCTCTCCTGTTCAACACGTCGGCCTACGTGCGGCACCTGGTTCCCTACGATCAGTCGCTGATGTGCTTTCTGGCGAGCCTGCTGGTGCTGACGCCGAAGCGAGTCGATGGCGTCCGGGCAGACGCACGCGCAGCGGACGGGGGTCCGGAGAGGGCAGGCGTTCGGCCCGTCTCGGGCGCCGCTGACTCCGGGCAAGGCCAGGCGGAACTGCGCTCGAACGCGGCGAGGGCGCGGCAATGGACGCGCGGCGCGGCCGGAGGCGTTCTTGCCGGTCTGGGGTTCGCCTGTTATCCGGGGTATTATGCGTTTCCCGTCATCACGGGCGCGGTTTGCCTGGCCGCACGGAAAGGCCGTTTCGCCAGGACGATCGCATTCGCTCTCGCTTCGGCGGGCGTTCTGCTCGCGCTTGAGGGGCTTCACGCGATAGGGGGCACGTCTTATTTCGGCCAGCTCCACGGCCTGTCCGGCACGATCACCATGGGCGACTTCAGCGAGAGCTATCGATACGCGTGGCGATATCTGTCCGACGTGGAGGGCGCCGCCGGGATGGTGTTGCTGCCGCTCTTCGGCGTCGGGGTGGGGGCCGTCTGCCGGCCACGCACCGTGGATCTGGCGCCGCAGCAGCGGGCCGCACTTTGCGCGGCGATCATCGGCTTCCTGTGGCATGCGACCGCCGGCGCGCTCCTGCACTTCATGGTTTTTTACGGCCGACTGCTCCACATGTACCTGCCCTTCCTGGTCATGGGCGCCGTCACGGCCCTGCACGCCCTCCGCCCGCGCAGACTCCGCGTCGCGGCGTTCGTGGCGCTCGCGATGATCTCAGCCGGGTCGTTTGTGCCGATCGCGCGTCGCTATGCGACCCTGAGCTATCCGGCGGATATCTTCGAGCGTGTCGCCGAGCGGTGGGCCGTGACGATTCTCAACCCCGCGGCCTGGCTGTGGGTGCGAAGCGGCGGCTTTGTCCGCCATCCCAACGTCCCGGACCGACCCGTCGCCGCCATGGTGATGGAGGAACGGCCCGAAGGACAGCGGGGATACGTTCACACCGCCTCCCACCAAGCCGCCCGGACGGCCGGCGCCGATCTGATTCTGGTCAACTTCCACTGGCTGTTCCTGCCCGACGCCCCGGAATCGGTGTTTGTGCCGCCGGCGGGTTACGAACTCATCGTCGAGGCCCCGCACCCCAACGCCTTCCCGGGCAACGCCTACGAGGTCTACGGCCCCGCCCAGCGCCAGCGCATCCGGGAGCGCGGCTACACGATGCGGATATACCGAAGGACCGAGCCACCGGCGCTGCCCGGCGCGGGTGGGTAGCACGCCGGCTTCCGGCGCGGGTGGGTAGCACGCCGGCTTCCGGCGCGGGTGCAGCCGTGAGCGCGGGTCCATTCTCGGCTATCATCCCCGCTGATGGACGCCTCGGCCCCGGCTCAACATCGCTCCCGTGCGTTCAAGGGCGACGCCACCCGCCGCTTTGCGGCCTGGGCGCATTCTTACGATCGGTCGATCCTGAACTTCCTGCTCTTTCGTCCGTCTTACCTGACGCTGCTGGAGGAGTTGCACGCATGGCAGGCCGATCACGCCCGGCGGTGTCGGGTGCTCGACATCGGCTGCGGCACGGGGTCGTTCGCCGGTCTGGTCGCGGTCGCCGGGCTGGACGCCGACGTGGTCGGCCTGGACTTCGTCCCCCAGATGTGCGTCCGGGCCAGGGGCAAGCTGCCGATCGGCACGGATTCGGTCCGCTTCCTGGCCGGCGACAGCGAGCACCTGCCGTTCGCCGATGCGTCCTTCGACCTGGTGACCTGCTCCAACTCGTTTCACCACTATCCGCACCAGCAGGCGGTGGTACACGAGTTCCGGCGCGTGCTGGCGCCGGGCGGGCGGGTCGTGCTGATCGACGGCTTTCGCGACAACGTCATCGGGTGGGTCGTCTTCGACGTGGCCGTCGCCCGCATCGAGGGGCACGTCCACCACGCCCCGTGGCGGCGGATCGACGCGTACTTCCGCGACGCGGGCCTGACGGAAATCCGCCGGCGCAAGTTCAACCTCCTCTTCCCGGCCGTGGCGACCATCGGCTCGGCGCCCGCGTTGCAGGGGGCGGGACCCCCCGGCGGTGGGTCCGATGCTGAGGCGGGCACGGTGCGCGATCCGAAGCCGCCGCTGAGCCGGAAAGTCCTCGCCGGCTGAAGCCCGCGGCTCCCTGGCGGCGGGGAGGGGCGCTGGGCGGTGCGGGGGGGGGTTGGCGGTGCGGGGGTGTGCTTGGTGGCGCGCGGCGTCTCAGGTGTGCCGCCGGGCGCCGGAAGAACGGGCATTTCGGGCTTTGAGCCGGGCGAGCCGGTTGTTCAGCTCCGTGACCTGCTCCTGGATGGCGGCCAGATCAGCGGCGTCGTCCAGATCATCCTCGGGATCATCGTTCGGCACCTCGGCCGCGTCCGTGCGGCCGTTGGCCCCCGCACCGGGATAAGCCGAGGTGAACAGGCGCATCATGTTGCTGGCCCAGTCCATCGGCGTGGTCACCTTGCCGCTCATGAACTGATGGAGCACCTCGTCCAGGCTGCGCTGGCCGCGCGCCCACGCCTGCGTGAACGGACCGAACATCTGCTCGATCATCCGCCGGGTGGCGCTCTGGCTGGAGCGCAGCAGCACGTGAAAGACCCACGCCGGGAAAAGGTGGAGCTTGGGCGGATCCTTCTCCAGCATGATCTGGACCATGATCACGTTGGTGAGGTCCTCGCCGGTGCGCGAGTCCGTGACGCGGAGGGTGTGGCCGTCAAGCACCAGCCCGTGCATTTCGTGCAGGGTCACGTGGCGGCTGCGGGTCGCGTCGTAGAACCGGCGGTTGGGGTATTTCTTGATCTGCAACACGGACGGAGGGGTACCGTCGGTCATGGTCCGTTCCTCGATAGAGGGTCGCGCACGCCCCCCGACGATAGAACGTCGGCCAGCCCAAGTCAAGGACAGCGCCGGCCGCATCTGTCGCAACATTTTGTCGGAGAATACTTTATGGACGCTTTAGCTGATTTTTCGGGATTGCAAAAAAAGTTCTTGACGCAGTTGCACAAATGGCGTAGACTTCTGGCATGGGGCCTGGCAGGCCCGAGAGTAACGCAACCCCCCCGGCCGCGATGATGCGGCCGCAGACGGAGTATCTGCCATGACGGAGCAGGCGCAAGACATGATGAGCTACTGGATGGACGAGTCGCAGCAGATGTGGCGCAGCGGCATGACCGCCACCACCCGGTTCGTGGAAGCCGCCTCCAAAGTGTGGACGCACCTGCCGACGGTGCCGGCGACGCCGGAGGAACTGCGGACGCGCGGCGAGAGGATCACCGATACCTTCACCCCGTTCGTGCGGCGCAGCGCCGACCTGTGCATGGATGTCGTCCAGTCACAGATGAAAGCGGGGATGGACGCCTTCGGCGAGATCTGGAAGCGCGACGAGAAAGCGAACCGGTTCGACGTGGCCGAGCAGACCCGTAGAATCTTCAGCCAGGGGGTGGAGATGACCCGCCGGAACCTGGACGCGGCCGCCGACGCCGGCCTGAAGCTGGCGGACAACTGGACGCAGTTCTGCAACGACACCTGTGCCCCCGCGCCGGCCGTCAAGCCGGCGGCGCCGAAGACGCCCAAGTAGGCGCGGACGGCGATCGCCGGTGTCCTGAAGTTGTGGCCGAGGCTGTGTTCCCGGAAGGGGCGCGTCCAGCCGGCACGCCTTGAGCCGCTGACCGACGTGCGGTATGAGCGTGCCGCAGCGGGTGGAAGCGCGTGTCTGAAGGGAACGCCTCATGCTGAAGAACGTCTACGTCACCGGCGGCGTGCGGACGCCGTTCGGCTCCTTCAACGGATCACTGGCTTCGCTGACGGCGCCGCAGCTCGGCGCGATTGCGGTGCGCGAGGCGCTCCGCCGCGCCGGCGTCTCGCCTTCCGACGTGGATCACGTCTACTTCGGAAACGTCGTGCAGGCCGGGTTGGGGCAGAACCCGGCGCGGCAGGTGTCCCGCGGCGCCGGGATTCCGGACCACATCGGCGCCATCACCATCAACAAAGTGTGCGGGTCGTCCATGCGGGCCGTGATCATGGCGTCGCAGACGATCCAGTGCGGCGACGCCGGCCTGATCGTCGCCGGCGGCTGCGAGAGCATGACGAATGCCCCCTACTTTCTGCCCGGGGCGCGGGCCGGCTACCGCATGGGTAACGGCGAACTTGTCGACGGCCTGATCCACGACGGCCTCCAGGACGCCTACGACGGCAAGCACATGGGGCTGTGTGGCGACATGTGCGCCGCCAAATACGGGTTCACGCGCCAGGAACAGGACCTCTACGCCATCGCCAGCTACAAGCGGGCGATCGCGGCGTGGGACAATGGCTTCTTCGCGGGCAACGTCGTGCCGGTCGAAATCAAGACGCGGAAGGAGACCACCGTCGTCGATCGCGACGAGGACCTGGCCAAGTTCCGGGAGGACAAGCTGCCGAGCCTGCCCCCGGCGTTCGGCAAGGACGGCACGGTGTCGGCCGGCAACGCCTCGAACATCGACGACGGCGCGGCCGCCATGATCGTCGTGGGCGAGGAACGGATGCGCGAACTGGGGTTGACCCCGCGGGCCCGCATCCTCGGCTACGCCAACGCCGCCACCGCTCCGGACTGGTTCACCGAGGCGCCAGTTCTGGCGCTGAAGGCGCTGAGCGAGCGGCTGTCGCTGAAGCTGTCCGACGTAGACCTGTTCGAGATCAACGAGGCGTTCGCCGTGGTGCCGATGCTGGCCATGAAGCAACTGGGCCTCAACCACGACAAGGTCAACGCCTATGGCGGCGCCGTGGCGATCGGGCACCCGATCGGGGCGACCGGCGCCCGCATCATCAACACGCTGGTGGCGGGGCTGCGGGCCAGGGGAGGGCGCATCGGCATCGCCACCCTGTGCATCGGCGGCGGCGAGGCGGATGCCATCGCCCTGGAGCGATGCGACTGACGGTCCGTCGCTGCGCCGGCGCCGCCGGGTGCGGCAGCGCCGCCGGCGTGTTTTGGGGGGCAGAAGTCCGCGTCCGGACCGACAGGATCCGGTCTCGAAAGGTATCGCCATGAGTCAGCCGGCCGGGTTCGAGGGCGCCGAAGTCTGGATGAAGATGTGGTCCGACGTGATGTCGCAGATGGCCTCGGCCGCGGCCAAGGGCGCCGCCCCGCTGGCGCAGCCGCCACCGGACCCGGCCCGGCGGATGCGCGACGCGTTCTTCAACTCCTGGGCGAAATACTGCGAGGAGTTCATGCGCTCGGAGCCGTTCCTGGAGATGATGAAGCAGTCGATCGAGAGTTCCCTGGCGGTGCGGCAGCAGATGAACCAGTTGCTGCGCAAGGGCATGCAGGAGGCCCAGGTCGCCAGCCGCGGCGATTCGGAGGACATCCTGCGGATGCTGCACAGCGTCGAGGACCGCCTGCTGGAGCGGCTCGACGACCTGTCGCAGCGGGTGGAGGCGATCGAACGGTCGCAGCGGACCGGCGGCGCGGCCGACACGAAAGGAGGGTAGGCGGTGACGACGTTCGACACGTTCACGCAGATGTGGTCGCGCAGCCTGGCCGAGGCGCCCCAGCGCTGGGCGGAGTTCGTCAACAAGACGGCCAACCTGCCCAAGGTGGCCGCCATCGCCCGCAAGGTCCGCGTGGGGGCCACCCACGCCCGCGCCGTCTACCGCGAGGACAAGCTGCGGCTGCTGCAATACGCCACCGGCGCCCGCCCGCGCTACGCCACGCCCACGGTGTTCGTCTTCGCCCTGGTCAACCGGCCCTACATCCTGGACCTGCGCGAGGGCAAGAGCGTCGTGCGGCACTTCATCGACGCCGGCTTCGACACCTACAACGTCGACTGGGGCGTGCCCTCCGACGGCGACCGGTTCCTCTCCATGGAGGACTACGTCGACCGCTACATGAACAACATCGTCGACACCGTCCGCGACCGGTGCAACGTGGACCGGGTCAATCTGATCGGCTACTGCATGGGCGGATCCATGAGCGCCATGTACACGGCGCTCCACCCGGACAAGATCCGGAACCTGATCCTGATGGCGGCGCCGGTGGACTGGTCGGACCGCAGCGCCCTGCTGGCCCTGTGGAGCGACCCGCGCTATTTCGACGTGGATCAGTTCATCGAGGTCTTCGGCAACGCCCCGGCGGAGTGGCTGCAGAGTTCCTTCCTGCTGCTCAAGCCGGTCAGCAACCTGGTGGAGAAATACGTCACGTTCTACGAGAACATGGAGGATGAGAAGTTCCTGGAGGACTTCTTCGCCATGGAGACGTGGCTGAACGACAACATCCCGGTGGCCGGCGAGATGTTCCGCCAATTCGTCAAATACTGCATTCAGGAGAACCGGCTGATCAAAGGCGAACTGGAGATCGGCGGCCGGCGCGTCGACCTGCAGCGCGTGACCTGCCCGGTGATGAACCTGGTGGCGCAGCACGATCACCTGGTCCCTTGCGGGCAGAGCCTGCCGTTCAACGCGGCCATCGGCTCGAAGGACGCGCAGGCGATCGAGTTCCCGGCGGGGCACATCGGCCTGTCGGTAGGATCCAGGGCGCACCGGGACCTGTGGCCGAAGGTGGTGTCGTGGCTCGGCGAGCGCAGTGACGCGGGGTAGCAAGCGGGTTCATCAACGCAGAGGACGCAGAGGACGCAGAGAAGAAAGAGGTTGAAATGGGTCGACCCGGCCGAAGCGCGGGATTTCCGCGATGACGGCGTCATCGGCCTCGTCTGAGCGTGCTGATCGAGCCGAGCGGAATCGAAAGGTTGACGGATGATGAACCAACCGTCGCGTGAACCCGCATCCTGTACCCGCGACTCGACGCGGCCCCTGGACATCAACGACATCAGCGGCGCGATTGTGGACTCGGCTGTCAAAGTTCACAGGGCGCTCGGGCCGGGGCTGTTGGAATCGGCGTATCAAGGTTGTCTGGTATACGAACTGCACAAGCGCGGACACAAGGTCGAGGCGCAGAAGGTGCTGCCGGTGTGGTATGATGGGGTGAAGATCGACGTGGGGTATCGCCTCGACCTTCTGGTGGATGACGCCGTGATCGTGGAATTGAAGGCTGTGAGCGAGTTGGAGCCTATCCATGAGGCTCAGATATTGACTTACCTGAAGCTCAGCGGAAAGAAACTCGGCCTCTTAATGAACTTCAACGTGCCGCTCATGAAGGAGGGCATCAAGCGAATGGCCAACAAGTTGTAGTCACCCATGGTCGAACTTCCCACCAATCCGCGCGTGCATTTCGACTGCGGCCGAAGGCCGCTTAGGGTGGGGAACTGGTCAGGCTCGTTATCCCGGATTTCTTCTTTTTTCTTTCTTTCTCTGCGACCTCTGCGTCCTCTGCGGTGACGATCGGGGTGAAAGATGGACATTACTAACAAAGTCGCCGTGGTGACCGGCGGGGCCAGCGGCATCGGTCAGGCTACCTGCTCCCGGCTGGCGCGGGACGGCGTGAGAGCGATCGCGGTGGTGGACGTAAGTCCGGCCACCGCGGCGTACTGTGAAGAGGTCAATGGGCGGTTGGGGCAGGAGACTCTCTTCCCGTTTTCGGGCGACGTGGTGGACGCGGCGTTTCGCGAGCGGGTCTTCACCGAGATGGAGGAGCGATTCGGCTGGGTGCAGCTCTGCGTCCCGGCGGCCGGCATCACGCTCGACCGGCTGGGCGTCAAGATCGCGCAGCAGAACGGGACGCCCAGGCTGGACATCTACAGCGAGGCGGACTTCCGCCGCGTGCTGGAGGTGGACCTGGTCGCGCCGATCTACTGGGCCTTGCGCTGCGTCGGATCGGTCGCGATCCAGCGCGCCCGCCGGGGGCTGAAACAGTGGGTGCCGGAGGAACTGGTGCAGGGTGCGGTGGTGCTGATCGGCTCGGTGTCATCGGCCGGCAACCGCGGCCAGATTTCCTACGCCACCGCCAAGGCGGGGCTGGAGGGCGCCCAGGCGACGCTGGCCAAGGAGGCGATCTACCACGGCGTGCGCTGCGCGATTATCCATCCGGGCTTCACCGATACGCCCATGGTGCGGGCGATGGGCGAAGACATGATCCGCAACAACGTGCTGCCGCACACGCAGCTCAAGCGGCTGATCCGCCCGGAAGAGATCGCCGAGGCCATCTGCTTCCTGCTGCGGAACTCATCGGTCAGCGGCAGCCTGTGGGCCGACGCCGGCTGGCACCCGACGGCGTAGACGCCGCCGCGGGCGCCCCGCTATTCCGGCGATCCCTCCACGCCGTAGAGGGCGAAAACGGCGTCGTCGATGCGTTTTTCGTGGGCTTCGACCTCCCGCTCGAGGGACACGGTTTCGCGGTCGGACAGTACGGCACGTTTGAGCCCGCCCTTGACTCCGGAGAACGGCGAAGCGGGGGCGCGGAGCCTGGCCTTGGCGTCCATGATGGCGCGGACGGACTCAACGATCCGCCCGGCGAGCTTCTTGTCCTCGGCGGTCGAGGGGAGCTTGATGGGGATCTGGGCAAGGTACATCTTGCTGTACGCGAACCAGCCGCTGTGGAAGGGCGTGGTGACCTTCTGGAGGAACGTGTCCAGGCACTTGCTGTTCAGGAGGCCGCACAAATAGTAGAGATCTACCGCGTCGGTGACGATGCCGTAGCCGCCGCCACCGCCGCCGCCGCTTCCGACGAAGTGAAATTCCCCCTTGGCATCCAAACAGTATTGTCCCGACCTTGCAATTGCCGGAACCAGCACCTTGGGAGAGCCCATGACTTCGAGGTTCTTCGGATAGACGTAGGCGTACCAGTCTTCTCGGGCCGCCATCTTCCCCGACTCGCGAGACTCCAGCCGCTCGCGGTTCTTGAGCAGATACGCCCAGGCCAGCGGGTATCGGGCCTGGAACTTGTCTTCTGGAATCGTGCGCCACCCCCCTCGATGCTTTTCGTACGGGAACAGGACGGCACGATCGCTGGCGACCGGCAGCCAACGTTTCACGTGGACCGAGCCCTTCAAGAGCGGATGCACGACGGCTCGCTCAAGTTCGTAGGTTCTGTCCGTAGCATCGCTGTGATATAGCTTGCCGTGCCGGTTGAGGAAGTAAACTTCGTCGCAACTTGTGACAAGTCCCTGTGCAATCTTTTGGGCGATCTCGCCGAGAGGCTTCTGCTCCGCGCGCACGGCGTCGAGCCATTTTGCTACGGTGGCGTTGCAGAAAACCCACGGCCCGGCCCCATCGGGATTGCGCGCCTTGAATCTCTCAGAGCCGGACGCTCGCTTGCCGGCGTCAAGGTCGGCGCACTGAGTGCGCCCGTCGTCGAGTTCGATGATCTTCGCGTAGTCCACGCTGCTCGCGCCAGCCGCCCGCGACAGCACGTGTACCGCCGTGTAGGTCGTCCCGCCCTTGAAGACTTGTTGGTCACCGAAGTCGATCACGGCCTTCAGGTGCTTGCCGTCCGCTATCACTTTCCGTAGCCCCTCGCCGTACCTGGCCTGCCAGAACTTGTGCGGCATGATGAAGCCGAGCAGGCCGTCGGAGGACAGCAGCGACAGGCACTTTTCCGTGAACACGACGTAGATGTCGTAGTTTCCGCGGGCTGCGCTTCTGTAGTTCCACTTGTAGAACTCGCACTCCTGCGGCGCCCACTTATTCAGTTCCTGCACGCGGACGTAGGGCGGATTGCCGATGATGCAGTCGAAGCCGGATCGGCCGCGCTCCTCGACGGCTTGTGCGTCGAGCAACCGCCCGAATCCCCGGGTGCGGCTGGTCCAGTCGAAGCGATTGATGCGGAAGCGCAGGTCCTCGTCCATGGGAAAGAGGCCCCCGTACTTCTCGACCACGTAGCGGTCGAAGTCCGCCGAGTCGATGAGCGAGTTGCCGCACTGGACGTTGTTGTCCAGGGGCGGCAGCAGCTCGTTTTCCAGCCATTCGCGCTGCCAGTTGGGCGGAAGCGCGCCTTCCAACATCTTGAGGTACAGCGACATCACCGTGACCTCGACCGCTTGCTGGTCGATGTCGACGCCGTGCAGACAGTTGGTCAGCAGCGCGGCTTTGAAATCGGGGGCGAGCTGCCACTGGCCCTTGCCGTTGCGGAAGGCGATCTCCTTGCGTCTGCTGCGGGCTTTGGGGGTGGCGGGCACGCTGGCCAGCGACGGGTCGGCGGCGATGGTCGCGGTGCAGTGGTCGATCAGGAACTGGAAGGCAGCCACCAGGAATGAGCCGGAGCCGCAGGCGGGGTCGAGGATCTTCACGTCCAGCACCTGCTGCGGGGTCTTGCCCGCCACCATCGGCCCGACCACCCGCCGGATAATCGTGTCTACGACGAAGCGGGGCGTGTAGTAGACGCCGCCCGCGTGCCGGACCTCGGGCTTTTGTTCCACCTCTACGTGGTGCCCCTTCACCGTGACGACGTTGCCCAGGAAGCGCTCGTACACGATGCCGAGGATGTCGTCGGCGATGGCGGAAAAATCCCACGGACCCTCGGGCGGGTAGAGCGTGCGAATGAAATCCGCCAGCAGGTTGCCGTCGACGTCGAGCGCCTCGCTTACGGGGTGCGGCTTGAACAGGTACCCGTTATAGGAGCGATCGAGTTCGCGAAACCGCCGGCACAGAGCGGCATAGAGGTCGCCCCCTTCGCGGCCGATCCGCTCCAGTATAGCTCGCAGGCCGCCCCATTCGCTGATGCCGCGGTCCTCGCACACCCGCATGAACACCAGCCGGTCCATCACCCGTTGCACCGCCTCGGTCAGCCGCGCCGCCCCGTGCAGCGTGTCGGCGTCGGGAAAGGACTTGCGGTTCTGGCGGTAGATCTCGCGGGCGAAGTGGCGGCGATGCGCGTCGAGGTAAGCCAGGAAATCTCGATCGATCGGCTCATCGCCCTTGAGGTCGATGAGCATCCGATCGACGGTCCGCAGGCGCCGGCCGGCGGGGACCTTACGGATTCTGGCCCGTAAGGCTTCCAACGATCCGTCCGCGACCGCCTCGCGGCCGAACGTCTGCACAAGGACATCCCACTGTTCCGGGTAGTGCTGGAAGTCGAGGGCGAACTCCTCGATGCGGCCGCGGGCGGGGTCGTTCAAGCTCGGCTTGAGCGTGGTGTCGTAGAGCCGGAACTGCTCAAAGTCCGTCAGGATCGCAAAGGGGATCGCGGCGCTCCAGGCGTAGCGCTTGGCCTGAAAGATAGCGTGCCGGTCGGCGTCCAGGTCGACGGACGGCTTCTTGGCCTCCACCACGAAGCGGGCGAAGCCGTGGACGCGGAACAGGTAGTCCGGCTGGCGTGCGCGGAGTCCCTCATCGTCCACGCTGTCCATGGACGGCTCAACGATGACCTCGACATCCTGCGGGGCGCGCTGGGCCTTGTTCTGCACGTCCCAACCGAGCAGCGTCCAGAAGGGGTCGATGTAGTGCAGCCGAACCTGGGACTCCTTGTACTCGGGGGCCTTCAGCTCCCTGATGTGACTGGCGAAGCCCTGAACGAGGGTCTTGATGTCGGGCGTCGTGGGCGGCATGTGATTCGGAGCCGATTCGGCCGCGGCCGAGCGACGGTCCGGCACGCGCAGGTGGCGGCTTCTCCCACGCAGCGCTTGAGAATCCGCTGCCGGATTATGTTCTGATTCCGTTAGTCATTCAAGATCCTGCTCGCCGGGTCACGCCCGGCGGATGAGTGACAAAACCGGCGGCGCATCGCGTAACGCCCGGGCGGTACTCGGGTAGCCCGCCGCTTGGCGGCGGGATTGACCGGTCGTTCACGCAGCGCACTCGCCGCGGAGCGGCGAGCCACCCCTCAATCCTCCGCAATGCAGTACAGGTGCTTCTCCCCCCGCAGGTACAGTTCGCCGTCCACCAGGGCGGGGGAGGCGTCGAAGCCATCGTCGAGTTTGTTGGTCGCGACGATCTCGAACCTGGGGCCGCGCTTGAGGACGAAGGTCGTGCCGTCGCGGGCGGGCAGGTAGACGTGATCGCCGGCGCCTACCGGCGAGGCGTAGATGCCGCCGCTGGCGCCTTCCAGGCGCTGCTGTTTGTAGTGGACTTCGCCGGTCGCCGCGTTCAGGCAGGTCAGGATGGCCTTGTTGTTGTCCAGGAAGTACAGCTCGTTGCCGAACAGCAGCGGCGAGGGCACGTACGGCGTCGCCTCGGAAAACTTCCACACCACCGACGCGCCGTCGGTGATGTCGCCGCGGGCTGCGTCCGGCCGGATGGCCAGGGCCGCCTGGCCGCGAAAGCCGCTCATGACGATCAGCAACGGTCCATGCGCGACCGGCGAGGGGATGCAGTTGGCCGTCAGGCCGCGGCACTGCCAGACTTCCTCACCGGTGGCCAGGTCATACGCGCGAACGGCCTTCGTGCCCGGCGCTACCACCTGCCGGCCGGACTTCGTGTCGATGATCAGCGGCGTCGCCCACGACGTGGCCTCGTCGCGGTCTTTCTTCCAGCGCGGTGCGCCGGTGGTCCGGTCCAGGGCGGTGATGAACGAGTCGCCCTCGTGGTCCCAGGTGAGGACGACGCTGTCGTCCGAGAGGGCCGGCGAGGCGCCTTCGCCGAAGCCGTTGCGCGTCTTCATGTCGCCCAAGTCGCGCTCCCACTGGAGCTTGCCGTTCATGTCGAAGCAGTACAGTCCGCGGGAACCGAAGTACGCGAAAAGCTGCCGGCCATCCGTCACCGCCGACGAGGGCGCCAGACTCCCGTCCCGGTGCGATCCTTCGTGCGGCTGCTCCTCCCGCGCGACGTGCCGCCAGACCTCGCGGCCCGTCCTGCGCTCATAAGCGAGGATAACGAACTGGTAGACGTGCTCCGGCCGTGGCCCCCCCCCGAAGCCGCCGCGCTGTCCCTGGGCCGGCGGCGGAGCAGGCTCGCCCTTCTTTTCCGTGCGGATCGCCGCCTGCACGTAAACGCGGTCGCCCCAGACGATCGGCGAGTTGCTGCCCTCGCCGGGCAGTTCGATCTTCCAGCGGACGTTCTTCTGTTCGCTCCAGGTGGTCGGCGGCGACGCCTTCGGCGCCGCCCCCGAACTGTGCGGCCCGCGCCAGGCCGGCCAGAAACGCTCGTGATCCAGATCGGCCGCCATCGCCGCGCCCGCTGAGACCACCAGGCCCACGATCACGCTGATCGGCCGAATGCCCCTTTTGTGCACCGTCCCTCCTCCTCCACTTGCAGAACCAGCCGACCCCGCTTGGCACGGTCTGGTTGCGGTTTACAGGGCGGACCGTCATCACGCCCGCGACGGGCACTTGTGTCGTTCCGCCATCGTCTGAATCACGGCGCGCGATTCGTAGCCACGTCGGAGCCGGGGCGTGCGCGCGGGCTAAAGCCCGCGGCTCGCTGGCGGCGCATGATCGCGCATGGTCATTCAGGGGATCTCCACGCCATTTCGGGCGCGCAGGTTCTGCGGATCGAGCCACTCGCCCATGACCTGTCGGCTGAGAAAGTCGAGCGAGGCCGTGGCCTGACTGCGCAGCTCCTCGAACTCGTCCTGCCGGGCCGGAATCGTCTCCACCCATTCCACCACGATGACCAGCGACTGGTTCTCGAGGTCGAACGACTCTACCGGGGGCCGCACTTCTTCCAGAGCGAAGATGCGGTCCACCACCTCGGCGCTGACGGTCGCCACCTGCTCGATGGTGATGTTCGTGCGGGCGTAGCGACCCAGGGTGACGTTGAACCGCAGTTGCCGCGCGAACGGCTCCGGCCGGCGGAAAGCGACGCCTTCAATGACGCGGTCCTTCAGTTCTTCCGAGGCGTCGAACGCCGCCTTCAGGTTCTCCTGCCGGGCGCGTTCCAGCAGGTCCGCGGCCGCAGCCTGGGCGGCGCGGAACCCGCGCAGCGTGCGGGCGTCGGCCTCCACGTACTTGCGGACTTCATCGAGGGTATCCGGCTCCTTCTGCCCGCGCGTCTCGACCACGCGCCACAGGTAGCGGCCGCCGGAGGCGTCCTTGAGCACGTAGGTCGAGGGCTGATAGAGCGACAGGTACCGCGTGCGATCGACCTGGCCGTCGGTGGGAATAACGGCCAGCCCCTGCACCAGGAACGCCAGGTCGCGGATCGGCCGGAACCCCTCGCCGAACGCGGAACCGATATCGGCGACCTCGCGTGCCTCGCGCTGGGAGAAGAAGTCGGTGGTCACCACCGACACCGCCTCCGGATAGTTGTAGCGCTCCGGGATCCGCGTGATGAGTTCTTTCATGTAGGTCGCGGCGGTCATCACCGACGGTGCGTCGCGGTAGCCGTCGTCGCGCTGGGTGGCGCCGTACCAGTTCTCGCGCATCTGGCCGGAGAGCCATTCGACGATGCGGTCGGCCGTGCGTTCCGCCCGCTGCTTGCGGACGATGGCTCTGGCGGCGTCGCGGGCCTCTTCCCACGTCTGGAAGTACTCAGGCTCGGCCGGCTCTTGTGCGTCATCTTCTTCCTGCGTGTCGTCCTCCGGATCGTCCGTGGTCGCGTCGGGATCGTCCGCGGCCGCGTCGGGATCGTCGGCGGCATCGGCGTTTTCGCCGTCGCTCTCATCGGATTCGGTGGATTCGGAGGGAGGTTCGTCGGGCGTCGCCTCGTCGATCGGTTCCGGTTTCTCCGGCTTCTTGAACTCGCGCCGTTCCTTGTCTTCTTCCCACAGTTCGCGCGCTTCCTGGTCCAGGACCTCGTCCGACACGCGCAGACCGTTTTCAATCGCCTGGACGTCGACCTTGACGTACTCGACCCGCACGCTGGGAGGGATCATGTAGCCGAAATCCAGCCCCATCCCCGACTGGGACGCGCGGTGCTCCTCGAACAGCTCCATCATTTCCGCCTCACTGACCGGTTCTTCCAGATCCTGGAAGGCCTTGCTGGGCAGCAGCACCGCGTTGATGCGGACCGTCTCCAGGGCGTCATGGGCAGCCGCCCGGAAGGCCGCCTCGCTGGGTATGGCAGCGCGGCCGGCGATGACCGCCGCCGTCTGCACGCCGGTCAGATCGGCGATGGCGTCGATCACGTGCTCGGTTTTCACCTCGCGCCGCTGAGCGAGGTCGTTCAGAAAAGCGGCGCTGCCGCCGTCCGTCAGCTCCGCCCGGATCGCCGCCGACGCCGGCCGGGTGCCGAGCCGATGTGCCTCGCGCGTGACCACCACCCAGTCCATGATGTTCAGCGGCTCGCGCGAGATGCGCCCGGCCGGAAAACGCCAGTCGGCGAACGACTCCAGAATCTCCGTGTAGGCTCGGGCCGTATTGGTATCGCCGGTGGTGACCTTCCCGTGGGCGGTGGTGGCCAGCACGACCTTCTGTTGACCCGGGTCCATCATGCTGGTCACAGCGTTGCCGCCCAGCCAGATGATGAGCAGCCCGGCCATAAAAATCGCCAGCATCTCCTTCTGGCGCTTGCGAAAGAACTTCATCATGGCGTTGTAAGTCCTTGAAAAACGACAATTTACGCCAGCACCGACAACGTGGCCATCATAGCGCCTGGCCCGCGGATATCAAGGGGGCGCGGGCGTCCGTCTCCGTCTGCCGATTTGACAGGGCGTTTCGGCATGACTAGACCCCCACCGAGTGAGTCGCGACAAGGCCGCGCCATCCCCGCCGACATAGAGTGGAGTATGGGACGTTGGCGGACGATAATCACAGGCGCGTCGGGCAGTGACCCGAGTACACGGAACCGGCAAGGTGGCGAAGAAAAGCGCGCAAGGCAATGGTAAGTCAGTAGTTATCGTCGAGTCTCCGGCGAAGGCGAAGACGATCGGCCGCTATCTGGGGCGGAACTACACCGTCAAAGCGTGCATGGGGCACGTCCGCGACCTGCCCGCCTCCGACTTCGGCATCGACATCGCCGACAACTTCAAACCGACCTACGAGCCGCTGCCGGGCAAGGTGAAGGTGCTCGCCGAGCTGCGCAAAGCGACCGAGAGCAGCGACGCGGTCTACCTGGCCACCGACCTCGATCGAGAGGGCGAAGCTATCGCCTGGCACCTGGCCCATGCGCTGAAGCTCAAACAGGACAAGACGCACCGCGTGGTGTTCAACGAGATCACCAAGGCGGCGATCCAGGAGGCCTTCGAGCACCCCCATCGGCTCGACCTGGCGAAAGTGGACGCCCAACAGGCGCGGCGCGTGCTCGATCGGATCGTGGGCTATCAGCTCAGCCCGCTGCTGTGGAAGAAGATCGCCAAGGGGCTTTCGGCCGGGCGGGTGCAGTCGGTGGCGGTGCGGCTGATCGTCGAACGCGAGTGGGAGATCCGGGCGTTCGTGCCGCAGGAGTCGTGGCGCATCCACGGGTTCTTCACCACCGATCCGGCCCGGGTGGACGAACTGGCCGCGGCATGGGTCGATTTCCTCAACTCCGCCGGTGGAGACGACGGCCCGACCGTTAAGGAGCGGAACCGCTGGCTGAGCGAGCACCGTTGCGTCTTCGCGGAACTCGTCAAGGTGGGGGGTGCGGCGTTCGAGCCGAAGACGGCCGCCGACGCCCGCGCCGTCGCTGAAGCGCTGGGCTTTACGTGCGAGCGGGTGGACGAACAGGAGTGGCCGGAGTACGCCCAGCACGGGCTGAAGCGCGTGCGGCTGATCGGCGTCACCTCGCGCGGCAGCGCCCCCGCGTTCACCATCGACGACACGCAGACCAAGCGCACGACGTCCAAGCCGAACCCGCCGTTCATCACCGCCACACTTCAACAGTCAGCCAGCAGCCGCCTCGGGTTCGCGGCTCAGCGGACGATGCGCGTCGCCCAGCAGCTCTATGAGGGCGTCGAGATCGGCGGCGGCGACGGGCCGTTCGGCCTGATCACCTACATGCGCACCGACTCGCGCAACCTGAGCCGGGAGTCGGTCGAGAAGGCGCGGCAGATCATCCAGAAGGACTTCGGCCAGGCCTACCTGCCCGACAAGCCCAACTTCTACGGCTCCGCCAAGCGCGCCCAGGAGGCGCACGAGGCGATCCGTCCGACGGACGCCGCGATCACGCCGGAGTCGGTCCGCCCGCACCTGACGCATGAGCAGTACCGTCTCTACGACCTGATCTGGCGGCAGTTCATGGCGTGTCAGATGACGCCGGCGCAGTGGGACAGCACGATGGTGTCAATCGGCGCAGACACGCCGGGCGGGCGGGCGCAGTTCAAGGCCACCGGGCGGACGCTGGTGTTCGACGGCTTCTACAAGGTCGCTGGCGTGCCGCCGCAGGATGACGTGGTGCTGCCGCCGCTGGCGGCGGGGGCTGCGGTCGCGCCGCTTGCGATCGAGCCGTTCCAGCACTACACCTCGCCGCCGTCGCGGTTCACGGAAGCGGCGCTGATCAAGGCGCTGGAGTCGGAGGGCATCGGGCGGCCGAGCACATACGCCGCGATCATCCAGACCATCCAGGACCGCGGCTACGTCGAGCTGATCGACAAGAAGTTCTTCGCCACGGACAAGGGGCAGATCGTCACCGAGAAGCTCATCGAGTCTTTTCCCAAGATCATGGACGTGAAGTTCACCTCCTACATGGAGGACGAACTGGACAAGATCGAAGAAGAACACCTCGACTGGGTCACGGTGATGCGGGAGTTCTACGAGCCGTTCAAAGAATCGCTCGACCGGGCCGAGACGCAGATGGAGCCGGCCCGCTCGGAGCCCAGCGAGTATCAATGCCCCAAGTGCCAGCGGCCGATGGTCTATCGCTGGGCGCGGGCCGGGCGGTTCCTGTCGTGTACCGGCTATCCCGAGTGCAACGGGGCTTACAACGTCGACCGGGACGGCAAGCCGATCATCCCGAAGGTGATGGAGGTCGCCTGCGAAGAGTGCGGCAAGCCGATGGTGCTGCGGCAGTCGCGGCACGGGCCGTTCCTGGGCTGCAGCGGCTACCCCGAGTGCAACGGGACCGTGCCCTGCGACGCCAGCGGCGAGCCGCTGCGCATCGTGCCGGAAGAGGAACTGGCGCGTCCCTGCGACACGTGCGGCGTCGGCACCATGAAGGTCAGGCGGCGCGGGCCGAAGTCTTTCCTGGGGTGCGACGCGTATCCGAAGTGCAAGGCGACGGCGCCGCTGCCGGACGGCGTGGCGGTGGAGCGCAAGGCGACGCCGCTGGAGCCGGCCGGGTTCAACTGCGAGAAGTGCGGCCAACCGATGGTGATCCGCACCGGCCGGCGGGGCAAGTTCCTCTCGTGCAGCGGGTTCCCGCGCTGCCGGAACACCAAGCCGCACGAGAAGCTCGACGAGTTCCTGCAGAAGGCGGAAGCCGGCGAACTGGAAAAGACGCACCCGGAAGCCGCCGAGGCCGCCCGCAACGGCAATGCGAAGCGGGCCACGGGCCGGACATCCGCGAAGAACGTGCCCAGGACGGCGGACGGGCGGGTTGATCTTGCGGCCCTGGGTCCGCCGCCGCCGGGGTTCGCCTGGACGCGAACGGGCAAGCCGGTGGTGGAAACGTGGCCGAAAGGACCGCTGAACTGCCCGCAGTGCGGCAGCGAGATGACCTGCCGGCGCGGACGGTACGGGCCGTTTTTCAGTTGCTCGAACTTCCCTAAATGCCGCTGCTCGGTCAACCTGCGCGGCGAGGCCAAGAAGCGCGGCGAGATCGAGTTCCCAGCCCCCGAGCGGCCCAGGCCGATCCTGACCGACATCACCTGCGACGAGTGCGGCGAGAACAAAATGCTGATCCGCCAGGGGAGAAGCGGCAAGTTCCTCGGCTGCAGCGGCTATCCCAAGTGCCGTGGCACCCGTCCGCTGCCGGAAGGCGTCGATGAGACGGAACTGGCGTCGGCCAGCGCCTGAGTGCGGGCCGGCTCGGCGGGCGCGATCGCGCATCGGCAGCAAGCCGCGGGCTTCAGTCCGCGCGGTGTTTCCTGCTCCAGCGAGCGGCCGGCTTGAAGCTGGCGCGGTGTTTCCGACTGCCTTGTGTCGCGGGCCTGAAGCTGGCTGCGATGAATCAAGCCGCGGGCGGCAGCCGCCGATAAGAAGGGCGTTCGACGTTTGCGCAGGAGACGACCATGACCCGTGGGTTCATTCGGACCGTTTTGATCGTCGCGCTGGCCGCGCTGGTGATCGGCCTCTCGACCGGCTGCGAGAGCGACTTCGTCAGCGTCAGCGCCCGCAACAGCTTCGTGAGCTTCGTCAGCGACGTGTTCAGCCAGGCCGTGCAACGCTCTGTTTTCCCGGGGCGCGAGTGACCTGCTCGGCATGGACTGGATGGACTGAATGGACGGGATGGACTCGATGGACCGGGGGGGGGCACGGTCCGGGGGGGCACGGTCCGAAGGGGCACGGTCCGAAGGGGCACGGTCCGGGGGAGCACGGTCCGGAGGGGCACGGTCCGGGGGGGCACGGTCCGGGGGGGACACGGTCCTGCGGGCGGCGGGGTTGGGTGCTTTGCACCGTGCCGGCGCCGAGCAGGCGAGTTCAGAGCATCGCACACTGAGGCTGCCGGTCAGGCACGGGCCTGCTCAGCGGCTGTCGCGCTGAGGATCCCTCTGAGGTTGCACCCGCACTCGGACCGCCTTCGGCTGACGTTGCCCGTCAGGCCGTGGCCGCACTCGGAACACCTTCCGCTGACGTTGCCTCTCAGGTTGTAGCCGCACTCCGGGCAGCACCCGGCCGCGCGGCGGTCGTCTGCGCGGGCCAGCGGGTAAACCACCGCCCACCACACGACCGCCAGCGCCTCGATCGGCGACATTACCAGCGCCACCAGCGACCAGTACCGCTGTTGCGGGTACGCCTGCATCCGCAGGCAGAACAGCCCCAGCGCCCAGATCAGTAGGGCGACGACGCCGAGCACCAACCAGACCCGGCGGCGGGAGTCCAGCCGAGTCCGCCGTTTCGGTCCATGCGCGTCCATACCCGTCCATCCGAGTCCATGCGCGTCCATTCGCGGTTCTCCGCCGCAGCCCGTCCGGGGTACGCAGCGGCTGACCAGCGGTGACACGCTCGGCCCGCAGTCTTACCATCGGTGCGGCCGAGCCGGGAGTCTACCAGGAGCCCGTTCATGCCTCATCCGACGGCTGTGCTGTGCGCCGTGGGCCTGACGCCCTCGTTGATCGGTGAGCATTGTCCGCGCATCGCGGCCTTCGCACGCACCGGCGCGTTGCAACGGCTTCAGCCGGTGCTGCCGGCGGTGACGTGCAGCGTGCAGTCGAGCATGCTCACCGGCACGACGCCGCGTCAGCACGGCATCGTCGGCAACGGCTGGTACAACCGCGAACTGGCCGAGGTGCAGTTCTGGAAGCAGTCGAACCACCTCGTGCGGGGCGAGAAAGTCTGGGAGGCGGCCAGACGGCGCGATCCATCGGTCACCTGCGCCAACGTCTTCTGGTGGTACAACATGTACTCCAGCGTGGACGTCTCGGTCACGCCGCGGCCGATCTACAAGGCGGACGGGCGCAAGCTCCCGGACGTGTACACGCACCCTCCGCGCCTGCGCGAGTCGCTTCAGGAGCGGCTGGGGACGTTCCCGCTCTTTCAGTTCTGGGGGCCGGGGTCGTCGATCCGGTCCACGCAGTGGATCGCGGATGCGGCCATGGCGGTACACGAGGAGTCCCATCCGACGCTGATGCTGGTGTATCTGCCGCACCTGGACTACGCGCTCCAGCAGAAGGGGCCGTTGCACCCGGACATCGCGGCCGAGGTGCGGGCGCTGGACGCGGTGGCGGGAAAACTGCTCGACTTCTTCGCCTCGCGCGGGGTAGGCGTCATCCTGCTGAGCGAATACGGCATCGAGGAGGTCGACGACGCCGTGTACGTCAATCGGGCGCTGCGCGAAGCGGGGTGGCTGCGCGTGCGGGTCGAAGACGGGCTGGAACTGCTGGACCCGGGTGCGTCCGATGTCTTCGCGGTGGCGGATCACCAGGTGGCCCACGTCTACGTCCGCCGGGCGGCCGACGTGGAAAAGGTGGCGGCGCTGTGCCGGGGCGTGGATGGCGTCGATCGGGTGCTGGATCGGGCCGGGCAGGCAGCGTACGGGCTGGATCACGAGCGCAGCGGCGAACTGGTGCTGGTGGCCGCGGCGCGGCGCTGGTTCAGCTACTACTACTGGCTGGACGACGCGCGGGCGCCGGACTTCGCGCGCACCGTTGATATTCACCGCAAGCCGGGCTACGACCCGGTCGAGCTGTTTCTGGACCCGCGCTTCAAGCTGCCGAAGGCGTCGATCGGCTGGCGGTTGCTGAAGCGTCGGTTGGGGATGCGAACGCTGATGGACGTGATTCCGCTGAACGCGCAGGTGGTGCGCGGCTCGCACGGGCGGACGCAGCAGTCGGCCGGCGACCAGCCGGTGCTGATCACGGCGGGCGGGTCGGGCGATTCAGAGGTGCTGCCGTGTACGGCCGTGCGCGACGTCATCCTGGACCACCTGTTCCGCGCCTGAGCGATCAGACGGCGGGGCGCCCTGCCGTGGGACCCCATCGAGCCGCCCCCGGCGCGGCGTGGGTTCCGGCGGCCGCGCCGGGCACGGCGCGGGTTGCAGCGGCTGCGGTGGTCCGGCGCCGCGGTTCTAAAAAAAAGCGCCGGGCGGTCTTGACAGGGGCGAGGTTTCGTCGATAATGATCTAGATGTCCATAGTCATATAGGTGATCCGACGTGGGCAGGAGCGATGTTGTCACGGACCAGCGAATACGCACTGCGGGCGATGGTCTACCTGGCGCAGCAGGCCCAGGACGGGCCGGTCCCCGGCCGCCAGATCGCCAGGGACACCGGGATTCCCGCGAAGTACCTGTCCGCCATCCTCAGCGACCTCGTTCGTGCAGGGGTGCTCACCTCCGCGCCGGGGAAGAAAGGCGGGTTCGCCATGGCCCGCCCGCCGGACCGCATCAAGCTCAAGAGCGTCCTGGACCCCTTCGAGTCGACCCTGGGGCCGGTACGGCCCTGTCCATTCGGCAACACGACCTGCAACGACCGGGATCCTTGCGCCGGTCACGACCGCTGGAAGCAGGTGAAGGATGCGTACACGCGGTTCCTGGCGGAGACGACGCTTTACGAAGTCAGCGTCCAACGCGCCGCCGGCACCGGGTCCAAGAAAAGGAAGCGACGATGAACCCATCGAATTCCCGTTCCCTGTCGGCCGCCCGGGTCGGGTGGCGGGTGGTCGCCGTGGTCAGCGGCGCGCTGGTCGTATCGGCCTGTGCGGTCAGCGACGTTTCCTCCTCCGACGGCAGCGGCGTTTTCGCTGTGCAGGCAGCCGCGACAGGTGAATCGCCGGAGGAACCCGTTTCGGCAGGCGTCGCGCCTGTGATCGCGACCAACCCGGCGCCGTCAGGTCAGGGCGAGACCGGCACAGCCGCGGCGTCGAACGCCCCGCCGTCGGCGCGGCCCGGCGAAGTGCCGCAGCCGATCGTCAGCCGCGGGCAGGAGCTGTTCACGAAGTACTGCGCCCTGTGCCACGGCGACGAGGGCGACGGTGGAGGGAAGTTCGCGTATCTGATGAACCCCCGACCGCGGAACTTCCAGCAGGGCAATTTCAAGCTCTCCACCACCGAAAACCAGATCCCGGCCGATGACGACCTCTTCCGGACGATCAGCAACGGCATGCCCGGCTCCGCCATGCCGCCGTGGGGTCACCTGCCGAAGGCGGACATCGAGGCGCTGGTCGGATACGTGCGGCAGATCCACGTCGACGCCACCGAGGCGGCGCTGAGGACGGCCGTCGCCAAGGGGACAATCAAGGAGAACGAACTGCCCGACGCGCTGGCCCTCCGCGCGGCCCCGGGCGCCGCGCTGGTCGTTCCGCCGGAGCCGCCCTTCGACGAGCTACGGTGGTTCCGCGGCCGCCGGCTCTATCTGGAGAACTGCGCCCATTGCCACGGCGCCGACGGGGAACCGGTGGCGGCC
The DNA here is from genome assembly GCA_003597935.1 of Phycisphaerales bacterium. GTDB lineage: Bacteria > Planctomycetota > Phycisphaerae > UBA1845 > UBA1845 > SURF-32. The sequence continues at coordinate 25,329 of QZJT01000071.1, forward strand.
AACGTGAAGTATGACGCGGAGGGATACCCCGTGCCGCCGCGCTCGTTCGTCCAGGGCATCTTCAAAGGCGGGGCGCAGGGGCACCAGCTCTACGCCCGGATCTGGAAGGGCATGAAGGGCACGCCGATGCCGGCGTCCGAGGGCGTCTACACGGGCGATCAGATGTGGGACATCATCCACTACGTTCAGTCGCTGACGCGGCAGGGGGCGCAGGAGCGGGCGCAGCTCAAGCAGGGGACGTTCGTGGCGCCGCGCGTCCGCGGGCCGCTCCCGTCCGGGCCGATGGACATGGCGTGGGAGCAGGCGCGGCCGCTCTACGTGGGGCTGACGCCGCTGTGGTGGCAGGATGAGCGCATCGAGGGGCTGGTCGTCAGCGCCGTACACAACGGTGAAGAGCTGGCCATCCGCCTGTCCTGGATCGATCCGACGCCGGACGACCGGGCGGTGAAACAGGCCGAGTTCCGGGATGCGGTGGCGATTCAGTTCTCGCTCTCCAGCGACCCGCCGTTCTACATGGGCGACCCCGGCCAGCACGGCGGCGTCAATATCTGGATGTGGAAGGCGGACCGGCAGACCAACGTCCTTGCCGGCTACCAGGACGTGGACGCGGCGTTCCCCGATCGAGCGATCGACCAGTACCCGGAGCAGGATTATCGGCTGGTGGACATGTCAGTGACGGACTGGCCGCACCAGCCCATCACCCGGCACGATCCGGAGTTCATCACCGCGTGGGGGGCGGGGAACCTGGTGGCGGATCCCAACCTGAAGACGCCGGTCGAATGCCTGGTGGCCCGCGGTCCCGGCACGCTGGCGGGCAAGCCGTCCGCCGCCCAGGTCGTGCAGGGGCAGGCGGTCTACGAGCGCGGCCTGTGGTACGTCCAGCTTCGCCGGTCGATGGCCCTTCCCCACGATCATGAACACGGGCAGGGCGGCGAGAGCGACGAGCGCGTCTTCCGCCCCGGCGATTACCTGCCGGTGTCGTTTGCGATCTGGAATGGGAGCACGGGCGACCGCGACGGCAAGAAGAACATCAGTATCTGGCAGAAACTGGTCATCGAGTAATGGAGGCGTTGTCCGGAAGGCGCCGCGTCGTCGCCACCGGACGCGAGGGACCCACCTATGTTGCAGAATGCGAATATGGAAGGCGCGTCACGGCGCGATTTCCTCAAGACGACCGGGGTGGCGCTGGGGGCGGCCTCGGGATGGGCGTGGCCGCTGAGAACGCTCGCCTTCCGGGAGGACGTCGTCAATCCGCTGGCGTTCTATCCCGCCCGCGAATGGGAGAAGATCTACCGGGATCAATACCGGTATGACGGCACGTTCAGTTGGGTGTGCTCTCCCAATGACACCCATGCCTGCCGCGTGCTGGCGTACACGCGCAACGGGGTGATCACGCGGATGGGTTCGCAGTACAACTACCAGTCTTACGCCGATATCTATGGCAACAAGGCGACGGCGAACTGGAACCCGCGCCAGTGTGCCAAGGGATACACCTATCATCGCCTGATCTACGGACCCTACCGCCTCAAGCACCCCATCATCCGCAAGGGCTGGAAGGAATGGGCGGACGCCGGGTTCCCCGATCTCGACGTCGACGGAAACCGCAGCAAGTACAAGTTCGACAGCCGCGGGACCGACGTACACGTGCGCATTTCATGGGACGAGGTCTTTCCATACATTGCCAAGGCGTACGTGGCCGTGGCCAGGCGCTACAGCGGCGAAGACGGCGCCGCCAGACTCAGGGCCCAGGGATACCCGGAGGAGATGATCGCCGAGATGGGCGGGGCGGGGACCCGGACGTTCAAGATGCGCGGCGGCATGGGGCTGCTGGGCGTCATCGGCAAGTACGGGATGTACCGGCTGAACAACTCGATGGCGCTGCTGGACGCGCACGTCCGCGGCGTAGGCCCGGACCAGGCCCGCGGCGGGCGCAACTGGAGCAACTACACCTGGCACGGCGACCAGACTCCCGGCCAGCCGTGGGTCCACGGCCTCCAGAACAGCGACTGCGACTTCAACGACCTGCGCTTCAGCAAGCTCATCATCATGAACGGCAAGAACCTGGTCGAGAACAAGCTCACCGACTCTCACTGGTTCATCGAGTGCATGGAGCGGGGCGGGCGGATCGTCGTCATCGCGCCGGAATACGGCGCTCCCAGCACCAAGGCCGACTACTGGATCCCGATCCGCCCGCAGACGGACGCGGCCTTCTGGCTGGGCGTGACGCGGCACATGATCGACAGCAAGTGGTACGACGAGACGTTCATTAAAGAGTTCACCGACTTCCCGCTGCTGGTGCGGGCCGACACGCTGGCGCGACTCCGTGCCGATGAACTGTTTGCGAATTATGAGAGCAGTCTGTCGAAGGACGGCCCCAGCCGCAAAGTGCAGGGGCTGACGGACGAACAGCACGCCCGCATCGGCGATCGCGTGGTTTGGGACGCGAAGACGAACAAGCCGGTCGCCGTCACCCGTGATGATGTCGGCAAACGGATGACGCAACGAGGAATCGACCCGGCGCTCGAGGGAACCTGGACGGTCACGCTCGCCGATGGGTCGAAGGTCGAGGTGCAGACCCTGTGGTCGATGTACCGCGTACATTTGAAGGACTACGACCTCGACTCCGTGGCGGAAATCACACATTCGCCCAAAGCGATGATCGAGCGCATGGCCCGCGACATCTGGGAGACCACCCGCGAGGGCGGCGCGGTGGCGATCCACCAGGGCGAGGGCATCAATCACTGGTTCCACGCCACCGAGGCCAACCGGGCGGCCTACCTGCCGATCATGCTGACCGGCAACATCGGCAAGAAGGGGACCGGCGTACACGGCTGGGCCGGCAATTACAAGGCGGCGCTGTTCCAGGGGAGCAAGATCACCGGCCCGGGCTTCAAGGGCTGGGTGGCGGAGGACCCGTTCAACGCGAACCTGGCCGAATCGGCTCACGGGCGGGACATCAAAGTCCGCGGCTGCTGCAAGGACGAGGAGCCGGCCTACTGGAACCACGGCGACCGGCCGCTGATCGTGGAGACACCCAAAGCGGGTCGTAAGGTGTTCACCGGCCATACGCACATGCCGACGCCCACCAAGGCGCTCCACTTCAACAACGTCAACCTGTTCAACAACGCCAAGCACGCATACGACATGTTCAAGAACGTCAACCCGATGATCGAGATGATCATCGCCCAGGACGTGCTGATGACGGCGTCGGTGCAATACGCGGACATAGGACTTCCGGCCAACAGTTGGGTCGAGTTCCAGGACCTGGAGGTGACGGCATCATGCTCCAACCCGTTCCTGCAGATATGGAAAGGCGGGATCAAGCCGGTTTTTGACTCGAAAGACGACCTGACCATCCTGGCGAGCATCGCCAAAGCCCTGGGTGACGAGATCGGCGACCGGCGGTTGATCGACTACTTCAAGTTCGAGCACGAGGGCAAGCGCGGCGTCTACATCCAGCGGCTGCTGGATTCCTGCACCACCACGGTCGGCTACAAACTCAGCGACATCATGGCCGGCAAATACGGACCGCCGGGCGGGGCGCTGATGCTGTTTCGGACCTATCCGCGCATCCCGTTCTGGGAGCAGGTCCACGACGATGAGCCGTTCCATACGGACACCGGACGCATCCACGCCTACGCCGACGTTCCCGAAGCCATCGAGTACGGAGAGAACTTCATCGTCCACCGGGAAGGGACCGAGGCGACGCCGTATCTGCCCAACGTGATCGTCTCCAGCAATCCTTACGTCCGGCCGGACGACTACGGCCTTCCCACGGACGCCGAGCACTGGGACGAACGGACGGTGCGCAACGTGAAGATGTCCTGGCGCGACGTGAAGCAGACGAAGAACTTCCTATGGGAGCGGGGGTTCAGGTTCTATTGCCTGACGCCCAAGACGCGCCACCGCGTCCACTCGACCTGGAGCAACGTCGACTGGCACAACATCTTCGACAGCAGCTTCGGCGATCCTCATAGAATGGACCGCCGGGCGCCCTACGTCGGCGAGCACCAGCTTCACGTCAACCCGCAGGCGGCCCGGGACCTGGGCATCAGTGACGGCGACTACGTCTACGTGGACGCCAACCCCGCCGACCGGCCGTACCGCGGCGCGAGGCCCGACGATCCTTACTACAAGGTCGCCCGACTGATGCTCCGCGCGGTGTACAACCCGGCGTATCCATACAATGTAATCATGATGAAGCACGCTCCGTACATCGCGACGGAAAAGAGCGTGAAGGCCCACGAGACGCGGAAGGACGGGCGGGCGCTGTCGGACGACGGCTATCAGGCCAACCTGCGGTACGGGTCGCAGCAGAGCGTGACGCGCAACTGGCACATGCCCATGCACCAGACCGACACGCTGTTCCACAAGTCCAAGGCGTTCATGGGCTTCATCTTCGGCGGCGAGGCCGACAACCACGCCGTCAACACGGTGCCCAAGGAGACGCTGGTGCGGGTGGTGAAGGCGGAAGACGGCGGCCTGGGCGGCAAGGGCGTATGGGCGCCGGCCGCCAGCGGCCTGTCGCCGGCCGCCGAGAACGAAGTGATGAAACGGTACCTGGCCGGCGGATTCGTCGGCGGGTACGTGTCGGACAGCGAGGAGCTGTTCGAGGAATTCGAGGGTTGAGCGGTGCCATACGATGATCCGGATCCCAGCGATCCCATGACGCTCCACGGCGTCGGGGTCGAGACCGCCGGCGACGAGGCGATCTACGAGATGGCCGCGTGCTTCATCGAGGAGTACGTTCGGCTCGGGTTCGACGCGGATCGAATCCTGCGGCTGTTCCACACGCGGGGATACGCCGGGCCGGCGCTGGCGCTGCACAGGCTGGGTGAGGAGCGGATCCGGGAACTTATCGTGGAAGCCTTCGCGCTCCGCGGCGCGAGGGACCGCCGCCGGTCGGCCGCCGTGGCTTCCGCCGACGTTTCGTTATCCGTGCTGGACCCGGCCGATTGACGCGGCGACGTTTCATGGAGACGTACTATGCCCACGGTTTATAACTGGCATCTCGGACGACCGATGAGCTATCCCTATGAGGAAGCCGCGCCCGCCGAGCAGTTCGCTTTCGTCATCAACATCAACCGGTGTATCGGCTGCCAGACCTGCACCATGGCCTGCAAGAGCACCTGGACGTTCGCCAAGGGCCAGGAGCACATGTGGTGGACCAACGTCGAGACCAAGCCCTACGGCGGCTATCCCCAGCACTGGGACGTCGAGATCCTCGGCAGGCTGGAGCAGGCCAATCCCGGCGGGCAGCGCTGGAGCGGCGCCCCCAACGGGAACGGCCGCAGCCCCTATGGCACCTTCGACGGCAAGGGCGTCTTCGAGGTGCCCCACGCCGTGGCCCGCGGCGACCAGCCCAATCAGGTTCTGGGCTACCTGCCGGCGGAGGAGCATTGGAGCGCCCCCAACATCTACGAGGACACGCCGCAGCAGGGACCGACCCGGCCGATGGACTTCGGCCAGGGCGAGGAACTCGCCGGCGACAGGAAGCACAAGGCGTGGTTCTTCTATCTGGCCCGCCTCTGCAACCATTGCTCCTATCCGGCCTGCCTGGCCGCCTGCCCGCGCACGGCGATCTACAAGCGGCCGGAAGACGGCATCGTGCTGATCGATCAGAAGGAGTGCCGCGGCTACCGCAAGTGCGTCGAAGCATGCCCCTACAAGAAATCGCTCTACCGGGGCACCACGCGCACGAGTGAGAAGTGCATCGCCTGCTACCCGCGGGTGGAGGGAAAAGACCCGGAAACCGGCGGCGCCCCCATGGAGACGCGCTGCATGGCCGCCTGCATCGGCCAGGTGCGCATGCAGGGTCTGGTCAAGGTCAACAAGGACACCACCTGGGTGGAGGACCGGCACAACCCGCTCTATTACCTGGTCCACGTCGCCAAGGTGGCCCTGCCTCTGTATCCACAGTTCGGGACCGAACCGAACGGGTATTACATTCCGCCCCGCTGGGTGCCGCTGCCCTACCTGCGGCAGATGTTCGGACCCGGAGTGGAGCAGGCGGTGGAACGCTATCGCCACCCGGATCGGGAACTCCTGGCCGTCTTGCAGCTCTTCCGAAGGTCCAATCAGATCATCTCGCGATACGAACTTAAGGAGGGGCCGAAGGTCTATGAGACCACGCGCGGCGGGAAGAAGTTCGAGATGTTCGACGACACCGTCATCGCATTCAACAAGCACGGCAAGGAGATCTTCCGCACCCAGGTGGAAGAACCGGTGTACGTCCGTTCCCATGCCCACGCCAACACGATCTGACTATGGTGGATGCCCGAATGACGACGTACCCGCCGACGTTGAACGAGGTGGAGCTGGCCCACGCCCGCTGCGCCGCCTACAGTCTGATCGCCCACGGCTTTCGCGATCCGGACCGCTCGTGGCGGGCGGAGCTGGCCGATCCGGCGCGGTGGGCTGAATGGCCCGATCGGCTGGCGGACACCCACGGCCCGGCCGTCGCACCGCTCCGCGCGCTGCGGGCCCTGTTCTCCGGTTCCGATGAGGCCACGGCGGTCGAAACGCTCCAGCCGCGGTTCGCCGCGCTGTTCGGCCACTGCGTGCGCGGGGCATGCCCGCCCTATGAGCTGGAGTTCGGCCAGGGCGAGGTGATCCAGCGGGCGGCGGACCTGGCGGACATCAGCGGATTCTACGCTGCCTTCGGGATGGACCTCAGCGGGGAGATCAGCGAGCGGGCGGACCACGTCAGCGTCGAGGCGGAGTTCCTGGCCGTGCTGTGCGCCAAGGAAGCGTGCGGCCTGGAACAGGGCGACTGCGAACTGGTCGAGGCGGCCCGCGACGCCCAGCGGCAGTTCCTCAAGTCGCACCTGGGGCGCTGGCTCCCGGCGTTCGTCCGCCGGCTTGCCGGCGCCGCACCCGGCGACTACTATTCCCGGCTGGCGGAGTTCGCGGACGCCTTCGTTACGTGCGAGTGTCAGCGCTGCAGCGTGTCGATCGGGTCCGCCCTGCTCCCGCTGCGGCCGGTCGATCCGGCTGAGGACGCTTCACAATCGTGTGGTCCTCCCGGCGAGTGCGGCGCGACGCGCGATCCGGCGCTGACGCAGCTCACCGTCAGCCGCGCCGGAACCGGGTCTTGACGGCTGATGATATCCGTCCACTACGATCCGAATCTGATCGAACAGACCGTGCGGCTGGCGGTGCGCCGTGACGCGGCCGCGGAGATCGAGCTTCACCGCGCCATCGATCCGATCTTCGAGCTTCCCGACGGCGACGAACGCGAAAACCGCTTTCGCCAGGCCTTCGTCGAGTGGTTCAAGAAACTCAGGCTCGATCGGTTCGTGGACGAGGCGCTGGCGAACTTCCCGCGCGTGGTGGAGCAGGTCGAACGGGGGGTCGTCCGCACCGCGCCGCGGCGGAAATCGCAAGGCGCTGAGCTGTTCGTTTCCCGTGAGGCCGGCGGCGCTTGCCGCACGCTGCTCATCCAGGTGTGCCCGGAATCGCTCATCGACGGCGCCCGGACGCACGATCTTCTGCTCCGCGAACTGCAGCACGTCGAGGACATGCTGGACGAGTCCTTCGCTTACGTGCCCGAGTCGCTTGACGGGCCGGCGTCCCGGCAGCAGTTGACGCGCGACCGCTACGCTGTTCTGTGGGACATTCGGGTCGAATCGACGCTGGCGCGCCGCGGCCTGCTCACGGACACGCGGGAAAAGCACCTGCGCGAGCGGCTCGCCATGGCCTTCACCGTGGGGGGACAGGCCCCGCCGGAGGAGACGTTCGAGCGGGTCTGGGAGGCGCCGTCGCTTGGCCACGCTTGCCTGATGTCGTGGGCGAAGGATCCGCCCGAGTGGATGGTGAGCCGGGCGGCGACGGGCGGCGCCGTCGGCGGACGGCCGCCGGGAGCGACCTGCCCCATCTGCGGATTCCCCACCTTCGACTGGTACGAGCCGTCTGGAGAAGAGGAGAGTCTTGTCGCGTCGTGGGTACGCGCGAGCAGACCGTCCTGGACGGCCGGCGACGGCATCTGCCGGCAGTGCGCCGAACACTGTCTATCCCGCGAGGCGCAGCGCTCGTGCGTGTGAAGGGGCGGCCGTGGGTGCGGACATCGTCATCATCGGCGCCGGCTTCGCCGGAGCGGCGACGGCCTTTCACCTGGCGCGGCTGGGACGGACGGACGTCCTCATCATCGAGCGCGAGGCGTCCGCGGGCGTTCACTCGTCGGGACGCAACGCGGCCATCATCCGCGAGCACGCCGATGACGCGGCCGAGCAGGCGCTGCTGCACGCCGGTGCGAACGTGCTGCGCCGCGGCGAGCTGGCGGCGTTCGACCGTCGTGGGCTGTTCATCGTGGGGCCCGGCCAGGACGAAGCGGCCAGATACTGCCCGCGGGCCAGCGGCCGCGGCACGTGGCACCCGGACGACGGCACGATCGACGTATCAGGCCTGCTCGGGCGATACCTCGAAGGGCAGCGCGTCCTCTACGGCGTCACGGTGCTGGACTGGACGCACGGCGCCCACGGGCTGACGGTGCGGACGACCGAGGGCGACGTCGACTGCCGCCTGCTCGTCAACGCGGCCGGACCGTGGGCGGGCGAAGTCGGCAAGCTACCGCTGACGCCGTACAACCGACACCTGATGGTCAGCACGCCGATGCCGTGGGTCGACGGGCGCTGGCCGGTCATCTGGGACGGCTACCGCCACTTCTATTTCCGCCCCGAGAGCGGGGGACTGCTCTTCTCCTGCTGCGACGAAACACCGGGCCGGCCCGGCGTCTACGAGGAGGATCCGAAGATCCTCGACACGCTCCAGCAGCGGATCGAGACGCTCCAGCCGGCCCTGGGCGCGATCGCCATCCGAACCACGTGGGTCGGGCAGCGGACGTTCGCGCCGGACCGGCGGTTCGTCATCGGCTTCGATCCGCGCGACGAGCGCGTCTTCCACGTCGCCGGGCTGGGCGGACACGGCGTGACCGCCTCCTACGCGATCGGCCTGCGGGCCGCGGAGATCATCACCGGAAAGCTCGACGGGCGCGATGATCCGTTCGGCGCGGGGCGCTTGTTTTGAGCCCCGCCTCACGGGCGCATTCCGGTGAATCCCGCGGACATGCCCGCAGGTCGGGGTGGCGAGATCCATCGCACGCTACCTGCCGGCCGTCCGCACGTGTTCGCGCCACGCTTTCCTGGCATACAGGGGCAGGGCCAGCTTCGCGCTGCCGGCCAGGTCCCGCAGGCGCGTGTGAACCCTCACTTCATCCCTGCCCAGCCAGACAATGTCCAACCTCCGGATCTCCTTGAGCGCGACATGCTCGTCCTCATCGGGCCGCGCCCAGTAGCAGCGTTCGCAGATTTCCCGAAGTCTTCCCTTCTCCCAATTCTCACAATGCTCGCACGACCAGGACCTCGCGCGCTGACAAGAGCCGCACAGGAGCATGTAATCGTCGGGATCGCGGCGCCGAGACCCTGAATCACCCGCAATCTCATACGGAACACGATGGTCGATCTGGAGGTTGCGCATTTCATACGCGCTGGAACAAATACCACAACCAGGCCCCAGGCCTCCTGCGAGTGAGAGCTTGAACGCCTTTGGGAAGGTCGTGTGATCGCCGATGCGGCCATGTTTGACGCTTGCCGGGTCGCCGAAACGACATACCGCGATTGTCCGCCCGGCGGTGTTTTTAGTCTGGCTGCGGATGATCGGTATGCCTTGCTCCTTCACGTCGCGCACCGCGCGGGGCGGATGATTGTGTCCGTACGTATTCTGCAGGTCTTCGGTGGTGATCTGCCCGTGTTTCAGGAGCCGGGGTGCACCGGCACAGCGTCGTGGCCAGCCAGCGCTTGCTCCCCTGGTACGGAATGGGGTGAGGGACGTTCACGCAATCGGCTCGTAATAACAGTTCCGCTTCTGCGGCGTCCAGCCGGCGTCGGTGATGAGGCGGCGCAGGTCCTGCTCGGCGAGGCGGAAAGTCGTGCCGGCGGCGGAGACGACGTTCTCCTCCATCATCACCGAGCCCATGTCGTTGGCGCCGTAGAAGAGGGCGAGCTGGCCGATCTTGGGGCCTTGCGTGACCCAGCTCGACTGGATGTTGTCGATGTTGTCCAGGTACACGCGGGCCAGCGCCAGCATGCGCAGGTATTCATGGGCGTCGGCCAGCACCAGGCGCCGGCCGTCCGGGCGGGCGTCCTCATCCGGGTCGAAGGGCTTCACCCGGCCCAGGGGCGTGTCGCCGGGCTGGAACGTCCACAGGATGAACGCGGTGAAGCCGCCGGTCTCGTCCTGCAAGTCGCGGATGCGGCGCAGGTGCTCGACACGCTCCTCGATCGTCTCGACGTGGCCGAACATCATGGTGACGCTGGTGCGCATGCCGATCCGGTGTGCCTCCCGCATGACGTTCAGGTATTGATCGACGGTGGTCTTGCCCTGGGCGATCCTGTTGCGGACGCGGTCGGAGAGGATCTCCGCCCCCCCCCCAGGGATCGTGTCCAGCCCGGCGTCCTGCAAGCGCAGCAGCACCTCGCGCACCGGCATGTCGAAGATCTCGTGCAGGGCGTGGATCTCCGGCGGGCTGAAGGCGTGAATATGGACGCCCGGGTAGTTCGACTTGATGAACCGCATCAGGTCGGTGTACCACGTAAACGGCAGGATGTCGGCCGGCACCAGGCCGCCCTGCATCAGCACCTGGGTGCCGCCGATGGCGATCAGCTCTTCGATCTTGGCGGCGATCTGGTCGAAGCTGAGCACGTAGCCGTCGGGCAGATCGCGGCGGCCGGAGTCCAGGCCGGGCGGGTCGGCCTTGAAGTTGCAGAAGATGCACCTGGCCGTACACCAGTTGGCGTAGTTGATGTTGCGGTCCACCACGTAGGTGCGATACGGCTCGGGATGGAGCCGCATGGTCACGGCGTGGGCGCGGCGGCCGAGTTCGTGGATGGAGGCGTCGAAGTAGAGGCTCAGCGCGTCGGCGTCGGAAAGACGCGACGCGGCCGCGGGTCGGGGAGCGAAGGCGGTCGCGGGGCTCATGCGAAACTCAACTATTCCGCCCGACATGAATGTCGGGGCTCTGGAGTTTTGGCGAAGGCCGTGGCCGGGCTCATGCGAAAGTCAACTCCTCCACCGGGCCGGGAAAGGCGGCCCGGTCCGGCAGCAACCGATGCCGCACCGCCAGTTCCAGGAAGCGGCGCATTCCCTGAACGTGGCGCGGCGTCATGGTAAACGACAGCCGCGACGTCAGATACCGCCGGGCGGTGGCCACCGGCCAGCCCATGCCGGGGCCGACGTCTTCGGCGATCACCGAGGCACAGCGGACGCCGGCGTCGCGGGCCTGGCCCAGCCGCCGGCCCAGCCGGGTGGTGTCAGCCGATGCATCCGCCGCCCACGCGGCAAAGACGAAGGGCAGGCCGGTGAGCGACTTCCAGGCCGCGCCCAGGTCGGTTTCGATCTCGAAGTCGATCGGCTTGTCGGTGACGACCTTGTCGCCGATGAGCAGCACCGCGGCCGCGTCGCGTGGAGCGTCAGCGAGCGGCGTAACCGCGACCGGCCGCCCGTACAGCTCGCGCCAGATCAACTGGGCCAGCACCACCGACGTGTGCGAGTCGCCGTCGACGAAGATCGTCTCGACCCGCTCGGGCGGCAGGCAGGAGAAGACGCGGACGGTGAGCGTCTCGCCGTCGCAGCCGATGCAGGCATCCGAGATGACCTTCCACTTCCGGTGCGGCGCGGCCAGGTCCACCACCGGCACCAGGGCGGCGTCCACCGAGCCGTCGTCGAGCAGCGCCGCCAGGCGCGAGGGTACGTCGAAGCGCAGTTCCAGCGCCGGGTCCGCGTCGAGGCCGTGGACCAGCGGGCGGGAGTTCAGGTAGGACACCACACCCAGCCGCCAGAAGGCGTGCTCGGGCGGCGGGGCGTCGGAAGGGGGCGGGCTTGCTGGCGTCTTCACGTTGCGGCAGTTCCTGGCACGATTTGCGGCAGATCCCGACGCGACCGGTCCAGCGCGGCGGACCCGTCGATCGGGTCGGATTATAGGTGGGCAGGGTCGGCGCTCCAAAGCAATCCGGCCCGCGGGCGGGTGGTTTCACGATTCTTGAAAGCTCGGCCGGTCGCGGATGCGGCATCCCAGCGGGATCTCCTCGCCGACGGACCTGCCCTCCGGCACGCGGGAGCCGGGCGGCCGTGGATGTGACGAAGGTGCTCTGCTCTGGAGCCGCGCAGCGGGCGATGGGCTACAGCCCTGGGCCGCATTCGCGGCCGCAGAGCACAGGGTGCATCGTCAGCGATCCTGGCTCACTCTTTCAAAGGTCTGCCGCGCCGTGCTTGCTGGCACCTCGCCAGGGAACTCACTACATTTGGCCCAATGGTCCCCGACTCATCGTCCGCGGTTCGCAGCGGGTCCAGGCCGGCTACGTCTATGCGAGCTATTCTGCCGTGCGCGATTCGTGGCCACGTCGAAGTCTGTGCGCCCGCGCGGGCTGAAGCCTGTGGCTCGCGGCGGCGCAGGTCGTCCGCGCGGACTGAAGCGCGCGGCTTGCTGCGGCGCGAAACCTCCGCGAGGGCTGAAGCCCGCAGCGCGCTGCAGTGCGGCACGTCCGCGCGGGCTGAGGCCCGCGGCTCGCCTGCCCGCGGCTCGCTGGCGGCGCTGGCTGGCACGGGCGGACCCGGCCGCGCAACGTTGACGGCGGCGCTGGCGGCGCTGGCGGCGCTGATGGCGGCAGGGTGCGGCGGGCGGTCGTCGCGGTTCGAGGTGGTCGATTATCGCGCGGCCGGCCAGGTCAGCGCGTATCACGAGGCGTTCGAGGAGGCGTACTACCGAGTCACGGCCGGGGGGGACGTGGACGTGGTGCTGCGCCGCGTTCACGACCCGGCCGTGGCGGGGGGGCCGCCGCTGACGCAGGTCATCCACGTCCACAGCATCTGGACGTCCATCCCCGGCACGACGGTGGCCGAAAGCGCCCAGATCAACGGGACGGTCAGCTACTTTATCACCGACGGCGGCAGCGGGGCCGCCTTCGAGGGGGCCGGTTCCGTCTTCTTCCGCCGCAGTCGCGATGGAACCGAGCTGACCGGCGAGGTCGAGCGGGTCTTCCTGACGCCGCAGCGCCGGCTCAACGGCGGCCAGGCGCTCTTTACCCGTGCGGAGTTGTCAGGCGCGTTCGTCGCGAAGCGCGATCCGCAGCGGGTCGTGCGTATACTCAACGAGACGCAGCGGCTGTTCGGCCCCGTGCCGCGCTACCAGCCGCCGATGGCGGGAGGGTAGTCGAATGGCGAATGGCGAATGGCGAATAACGAATTGGCGGAGCAGCAGATTCGGAACTCAATGTCGGCGATTCTGTTTGAAAGCCCGTTGAAGCTGGCGGCCGTCCTGCTGCTGCCGCTGCTGGCCACGACGTGGGCCTGGTACGCCGGCCGCACGCCCCAGGCCCGCTATGCCATGGTGATCGTGTGGGTCTTGACGGCCGGCCTCCTTATCGTGCAGGCCGTGGCCGTCACCCCGCGCGAGCAGGCCGTCGCCCTGTGCCACGAGCTGGCCCGACTCGCGGAGGCGGGCGATATCGCCGGCATCCGTGAGCACCTCGACGTACTCTTCGAGGCGGACGGCTTCGACCGCCTGACCATGATCGCGCGGATCGAAAAGGCCCTGCGGCAATACCGTCCGCAGGAGCCGCGGCTGGGCCGGATCGAGGTCGAGCTGAACGGCGACGAAGCGACGGCGACGTTCAACGTCACCTGCCGCATCAGCACGCCGGAGACAATCGTACACGACGTACACAGCCGCTGGCGGTTGACGCTGGGACGGCGCGGGACCGGCTGGCTGGTGACGTGCATCGAGGTGCTGCCGACGCCGCAGTCGCCCATCGCGAGCCTGCGCGATCTGCCTTGACGGGCGGGAAGGAGGCTCACGCAGAGGCGCAGAGAGGGAGAGGCGCAGAGGTGGGATGAGGGAAAGAGCGGGTGGGTGACACCATCGGCCGCTCCTCTGAGCGAGCCGCGTGGCTTCAGCCCCAATACGGTTCAGTCAAGCGACGTATCCCTCGAATTGCCTGTGTTACGAGCATCAAGAGCGCAGATCGGCGACGGCACAGCGGGCCCATCTGCGCCGGAACGGGCTTGATTCCGCGCGGAGTCCCTGCCCGCGACGTGGCTACCGATCACACATGAACATGGCGTGTGTACCGAAACGAAAGCATCTCAGCCCCAACGGGGCCTGCACATATCAGCGCAGACCATTTCAGCCCCAACGGGGCCTGAACATATAAGCCCAGGAGGGCATAGCGACCGTGTCGAGACCGCGGCGTTTGTCTCTCGGCTCCGCGGCGATCGTACCGCATCGGGAGCGTTCGTGCCTTCAAAGGAATTCACAGCTTCCGCCGAGTTACTCACAGGCTCACCTTGCCGAGCCCCGTGGGGGCGCTCGGCTCGCCTGTGACTAACCTCGGAAGGGATAGCAGGGCGGAGCGCAGCGCCGCCCTGGGTATCGTGCGGGATCGAACCGCCAACCCTGAAAGAGCGCAACAGGCCTGGCGCCGATCGTCACTCGCACGTGTATCGCCCTTTCAGGGCTCCATCCATCCGCCGGCCCGTTCCCCCAGGGCGTTGCCGGGGGCCGATGTGTTCAGCTCCGTTGGGGCTTCAACGGGTTCGTCTCGACACACATCAAACGGCTGCGCGCGGGCCTTAAGTCTGCGGCTCGCAGGCGGGATCGCGCACGCTGATTCGCCCGCCTGACGTGTGCTTCACCGCCTTCCCACGTCGCGGATCGCCGCCAGGATGCGGTCGCGCTGCGGGTGATGCGGATCGAACTCCAGCGTGATGCGCCACTGCCGCACCGCGTCGGCGCGACGGCCATCTTCCCACAGCGCCTCGCCCAGGCGGAAGCGCGTCGTGGCGTCGTCGGGACGTTGTCGGGCGGCCTGCTGGAGCGCCTCGATACAGCGCGTCCGGTCTCCCTCAACGGTCCAGCGGGCGGCCGCGACGTGGTAGGCGTCGAACAGGCGCGGGCCGAAGGCGTCCTGATCCGCCGCGGCGGCCGCGCGGACGTGATCGAGGAACGCGTCCACGTCCCCCATCCCCAGACACGCCTGCCCCATGTTGTATTCAACGGACGCGCGGCGCGGCGGCGGCCAGTCGACAGGCGTATCCTCCGGCAGGTCCGCCATCACGCGCCGATAGGCATCCAGCGCCTCCTGATACCGCAGGGTCGCCAGGGAAACATCGCCCAGCAGTTGCAGAAGCGCCGGCGTGCTCGACCCCATCGCGACCGCCTGGTGGACGTGGAAGAGCGCCGAGCCCGCGCCGCAGGCGCGGTAGATGGCCGGCTCGTCCGGGAGCGGATCGAGCAGAAACGCCGGGCCGTACAGCGTGCCCGCCAGGCCCCGGGTGGCCTTGACGATGCGCACCTCGGCCACGTCGCGGCCGCGGGCGTGCAGCGTCTCGGCCAGCCGGGCGTGGAGTTCGGCGGTCTCGTAGCCCAGGCCCAGCCCGGCGAGGTACGCCTGCGACGCCAGCGCCGGCCGGCCCTCCAGCCGATGGCACTCGCCCAGCAGGTACTGATCGACGCCCGACGCGGGGCGAGCGGAGATACAGTGGGCGACGTGTTCGCGGGCCTGGCTCGGCCTGCCCAGCAGCAGGCAGGCCCTGCCGAGCGCCTGTTGAACGTCATACTGCATGGCGTCCTCAGCGTGAGGGGCCAGCAGCGCGATGGTCTCTTCGGCCCGCCGCTGCTGGAGATACCAGCCGGCCAGTTGCACCGCTGCCTCCCTGTATCGGGGTTCCTCCCGAACCACGTCCTGGAGCAGTGCGATGGCGGACGCCTCCTGCTGCGCCCGATAGAGCGTCACGGCCTGGCGAAACCGATATTCCGGGCGTGTCGGGTCGGCGGCCGCGGCCCGGGCGAACGCTTCCGCGGCCGCGGGCCAATCCTGCGACTCGGAGGCGCGTACGCCGCGTTCAAACCAGTCGGCGGCGCTGACCGGCTCGGGACCGTTCTCCTGCGCGGCGAACGCGCAGGCGGCGCACAAAGCGGCCAGACCGCAAAACCGCACGGACAGGTGGAGCATTGCGGCTGTCATGGATTCCTGCGCTGCGCGGCGCCTGGTCGCGTCGACCGCGCGGCGACTATAGTGTACCGTTTTCCGAGCGTCGGAGGGAACCGGCGCATCAGGGAGTCCGCAGTGACGCAATCAGAAGAGTATACCGACGCGACGCCGCCAGTGGGACGGCCGTCGCAGCGGGTCCGGCGCGGCCCGGGTCAGCGGGCTTCCGTCTTTCGTTGGGTGGCGGGCGCACTGACGGTGGCGCTGCCGCTGTTGACCGGGTGCATCGTCGGCCAGCCGCGCGGCGAAGGCCGGGTCCTGCACCTGCGCGAATCCACCACCCGCGCGGGCTATTACCTGTACCTGCCGCAAGACTATCGCGGGTCCGATCCTTCAAATCCGCCCGAGGAACCGTCTGATCCGGCGGCCCTCAGCGCCGCGGCGGCCGGCAACGGCTCTGCGCCTTCCGCGGCCCGGAAGGGCGACACCGCGCGCCCGCTGGTGATGACGTTTCACGGGATGAAGCCCTTCGATACGGCCGGGGCGCAGATCCGCGAATGGCAACAGGAGGCCGACCGCTACGGGTTCGTCGTCTGCGCCCCGTCGCTGCGCGTGCCCGCCACCACCAGCCCGGTTCCCCTGGACCGCGTCACGGCGGCGCTGCGGCGCGACGAGGCAGCGATTCTGGCCATCATGGATGAGCTGGGGCGGACCACCGACGTGGACATGAACTCCGTGCTGGCCACGAGCTGGTCGTACGGGGGTTACGTCGCTCACTACATGGTCAACCGCCATCCCGAACGGTTCTCCTGCCTGGCAGTCAAACAGAGCAACTTCAACGCGGACATTCTCGACGACGCCAACGTCCCGCGATACCGCGACATGCCCGTCGCCGTGTTCTACACCGAGAACGACTTCGCGATCTGCCGCCGCGAATCGCAGCAGGCCGGCAACTGGTACGCGCAGCGCGGCTTCGACGTGACCTTCGCCCGCTTCGCGTACCGCGGACACGAGCGCACGCCCGGTCCGGCGGGGACGTTTTTCGCCCGCTGGTGCGGGGCGGTGGCGAAGTCGCCGCCCTGGGAGGTGGCGTTCCTGCAAGTGCTCGAACCGACGCCGCTCGGGGCTGCGCCGGCGTCATCGACCGTCCTTCCGCGGCTGCGGGGGGCGGCAGATTCCGCGCTGGCGAGGCAGGGCGCTGTTCCCGCGGCGGACGCGTACGGCGCCACGCTGGCCGCGGCTGGTGACGGACCACTGATCCGGATTCGCCTGAGCCGCACGATCGACGTCGCTCCCGTGCTGCTGACCTATCAGGTCAGCATCGACCCCTCCGTGGCGGAGTCGGCGTCGGTGCTGTGGATGATCGACGCCGAACCAGTCTCCAACGGGGTCAGCGGGCAGAAGGTGCTGACGGCGCCGGGCGATCACGTCGTCTCGGTGCTGGTGACCGACCGCGACGGCGCCGAGTATCGCGCGTCCGAAGTGGTGACCGTTCTCGAACGGCTGCAAGAGGGAGGGTGAACGTCCGCGCGGTCCCTGCAATCTGTCCTGTCCATGCTGTTCGTGCAGTCTGTGAAGTCCATGCGGTCCATCCAGTCCATGCAGTCCATTCAGCCCATTCGAGCGGCCGCACGGGCTGCGACCACGTTCGCGCTCGTGCTGATCCGCGCCTACCAGGCTTTCGTCCGGCCACAGCTCGTGGGGACGTGCAAGTTCCATCCGTCGTGCAGTGAGTACGCCAGCGAAGCGTTGATGCGATTTGGCTTGTGGCGGGGCGGTCGCCTGGCGGCGGCCAGGCTGCTGCGCTGCCACCCCTTCTCCCCCGGCGGCCTCGACCCGGTGCCGCCACCGCCCTGTGATGCTTGCGGGCAGACGCCTGGACGGTAGAATCGAACCTGTTGTTGTGCGCCCTCCTCAGCCGTCGGTCCATCGACTGAAGACCGCACTTATGATCCCCGCGCGCTCGCCAACTCCACGTGGGATCAACCGGAGCAGGAACGGCTCCGCAACCATCAACGGTCCGGCCGGCCCGCGTCCGGACCTCCAGCCAGAAAGGTGAGGATGACCGCCGCCTCCGGTCATGGCATCCTTCGCGACGAACCGGGCACGCGCCATTGCCTGCTGGGAAACCTGGCGATCGTCCGCGGTGCGCTGGAGGCGGGCGTGCAGTTCTTTTCCTGCTACCCGGGGACGCCCGCCTCGGAGGTCGGCGACACCATCGCGCGCATCGCCGCCGAGGCGGACATCGTCTTCGAGTATTCCGTCAACGAAAAAGTAGCCGTCGAGATCGCCTTCGCCGCCAGCCTCACCGGGGCACGCTCCATGTGCGGCATGAAGCACCTCGGCCTGAACTACGCCTGCGACCCGGTGTCCACCATGCCCTACGTCGGCGTGGAGGGGGGCATGGTCATCGTGTCGGCGGGCGATCCATCGGCGATCACCAGCCCGAATGAACAGGACCAGCGGCACTTCAGCCGATTCCTGTACTACCCTGTCTTCGATCCTGCGACGCCCGAGGACTGCCGGCGCATGACCTGTTATGCGTTCGAGCTGTCGGAACGGACGCGCCTGCCCGTGATCCTGCGTCCGACGACCCGCGTGTGCCACGGCAGCGGCATCGTGGCGTTCGGTGCGCTGCCGGTTGAGCGGAACGCCATCCGGTTTCGGAAGGACCCGGCGCGTTACGTTCCCATTCCGGTGAATGCCAGACGCATGCGCAAGGAGCTGACCGGGCGCTTTGCCCTGGCCGGCCGCCTGCTGGAGACCTCCGGGTTCTTTCCCCGCACCGGGCGGGGCGAACTCGGGATCCTCGCGAGCGGTGTCGCGTGCGCCTACGCCGCCCAGGCGATCGACGATCTGGGCGTCGGCGATCGGGTCACGTTGCAGCAGGTCGGGGCTTACCCGATTCCGGACAAGGTGCTCGCCGACTTCTTCGATGCCGTCACGTCCGTGCTGGTGGTGGAGGAGCTGACGCCGTTCGTGGAGGAATGGGCCTGTCTGAGCGCGTTCCAGCAGTGCCGGCAGATCCCGATCTACGGCAAGCGCAGCGGCCATCTGCCGGTCGAGTTCGAATACACTCCGGACCTGGTCGAAGATGCCGTGGCGGATTTCGTGGGGCTTGTGCGGCGGCCCAGCGCGACGGTTACGGTACCCGAGCTTCCCGCCCGGCCACCGGTTCTTTGCCCGGGCTGCCCCCACCGGGCCAGCTTCTACCTGGCCCGCAAGGTGTTCGGCACGAAGACGATCTACTGCAACGACATCGGCTGTTATACCCTCGGATACGGCGAGCCGCTCCATGCGTGCGACGTGCTGCTGTGCATGGGGTCTTCGATCAGTCAGGCCTCGGGCATCGCCCGGCTTACCGGTCAGCGCACCGTCGCCTACATCGGAGACTCGACGTTCTTTCACAGCGGGCTTCCGGCGCTGGCCAATGCCGTGCAGGCGAATGACAACGTCGTCGTGGTCATTCTCGACAACTACATCGCGGCGATGACGGGGCATCAGCCCAGCCTGACCACGCCGGGCGGCGGCGCGGCAGCGCCGGGTCCCCGGCCGCACGAGGGCGACGCCGAGCAGGATGACCGGACGGCGCGCTTCTCGATCGAGGACGCGGTGCGCGGACTGGGCGTAACCGACGTCTATTCCGTCGACCCGTTTGACGACGAGTCGACGCTGGCGGCTTTCCGGCAGGCCCGCAAGGGTACCGGCGTGAGCGTAGTGGTGTGCCATTCGCCCTGTGTGGTCGAAGAACGCCGCCACCGGAAAGACGCACGCCCGATCGCTTATGCGATCGACCAGGGGCTGTGCGACTCGTGTACGGCGTGCGTCCGGGTGCTGGGGTGTCCGGGCATTCTGGTGTCGGACGGGCAATACCTGATCGACCCGGAATTGTGCGACGGCTGCGCCCTGTGCGCCGAGGTGTGCCATCAGGGCGCGATCGCACGGGCGGTTTCGCAGAAAGAGGCGTCCGCTTGACGGGAGCACGATACAAGCAGCGCGGCGGCCAGCCCGGCCACGGCGGTTTCCGCATTGTGATCGCCGGCACCGGCGGGCAGGGCGTGCTGACCGCCGCCCGGCTGCTTTGCGAGTATTTTGCGGCGCGTGGCCACCAGGTCGTCAGCGGCCAACTGCACGGCATGGCCCAGCGCGGCGGCAGCGTGCAATCCACCGTGATGATCGACGCCGGCATCAGCCCGGTGATTCCCAGGGGGCGGGCTGATGTTGTGGTCGGCTTCGAGCCGGTGGAGACGGTGCGGGCCTTGCCCCTGATGTCCTTGGAGACGGTGGTCTTGATGAACACCTCGCCGGTGGTCCCCTACGTGATCGCGCAAGCGGCCGTGCGGGGCAACGGAGAGGTGGAATACCCGGCCGTCGAGGGTCTGGTCGAGTGTGTCCGCGGCGTGACGGAGCGGGTTTTCGCGTTCGACGGCACGGGAATTGCACAGGAATGCGGGTCGGGAAGGACCCTGAACGTGATCATGCTGGGTTGTCTGCTCGGGTCCGGTCTTCTGCCGTGCGCCGCCGACGATTTCTGGCGCACCGCCACCCGGGGGATGCCCAAGCACCTTCTGGAGACGAACGCGCGGGCGTTCACCAGCGGCGTGGAATCCGGCAGGAGGTTCGCTTTTGGGCCTGCCGGATGAGAGCCAGGCATGACGCTGAGAATCGGCATCGACGTGGGGGGGACGTTTACGGACTTCCTGGTCACCCGCCCGGGTGAGGCCCCCCGAGTCTATAAGGTTCTCTCCACTCCCGCCGACCCCTCCATCGGGCTGATCCACGGGCTGACCGAAATCGGCGACGGCATGGGGCTGTCGCTTGGCGAACTCTGCCAGTCGGTCGAGACCATCGTGCATGGCACGACCATCACGACCAACACCGTGCTGACGCTCACGGGGGCCAAGACGGGCCTGCTGACCACCGAAGGCGTGCGTGACGCGCTGGAAATGCGCCGCGGGATTCGGGAGGAGCGGTACAACAACCGCTTCGTCAACGCCCCGCCGTTGGTACCGCGGTACCTTCGCCGAGGCGTGCGGGGGCGCCTGGATTACCGCGGAGAGACGGTCGGGCCGCTCCACGTCGAAGACGTCCGGGAAGCGATCCGGCTGTTCAAGGACGAGCGCATCGAAGCGGTGGCCGTCTGCTTCATGAACTCGTTCGCCAATTCCGAGCACGAGCGGCAGGCGGCCGAGATCGTGCGGGTGGAACTTCCCGACGCCGAACTGGCGGTGTCTTCGGACGTGCTGCCCTCTATTCGCTTCTATGACCGGGTGAGCACCACGGTGCTCAGCGCCTACGTCGGGCCGAAGCTGCGCGCGTACCTCGATCGGTTGATCGCACGACTGGCCGAGTATGGCTTCGGCGGCGTGCTGTTGATCATGCAGTCGAACGGCGGGGTGATGTTCCCGGAGGTGGCCGGCCGCAGCCCGGCGCTGACGCTGCTGTCCGGCCCCGCGGCCGGGCCGGGCGCGGGCCTCGGGTACGTGCGCCTTCACGGCCGCAACGACTGTATCACGGTCGACATGGGCGGCACCAGCTTCGACGCCGCCCTGGTGCGCGATGGCGCGCCTCTGGTCGTCACCGAGGGCGAGATCAACCGCTACCGCATCGCCCTGCCCATGCTGGACATCGTGACCATCGGCGCCGGTGGAGGGAGCATCGCCTGGATCGACGAAGGGGGTCTCCTGCGCATGGGTCCACAGAGCGCCGGGGCGGAGCCCGGCCCGGTCTGCTACGGCAAGGGCGGGACCCAGCCGGCCTGCACGGACGCGGACCTGGTGCTGGGCTATCTCGATCCTGACTTTTTCGCCGGCGGCAGGATTCCGTTGCAGCGGGACCTTGCGGCCGAGGCCATCGAGCGGCAGATCGCCCGCCCGCTGCGCCTGTCGGTCGAAGAGGCCGCGGCCGGCATGTACCAGGTGATCAACACCAACATGGCCCAGGGCGTGCGCGAGGTGTCGGTCAAACGCGGCTACGACCCGCGCGAGTTCCCCATGGTGGTGGCAGGCGGGGCGGGACCGGTTCATGCCTGCATGATCTGCCTGGAGCTGGAGATCCCGCTGCTGATCGTGCCGCGCGAGTCGTCGATCTTCTGCGCCGCCGGCATGTTGATGAGCGACTTGCAGCACGACTTCGTCCGGTCGGTCGTTGGCCGGCTCGACCAGATCGACTGGACGTATCTGAATGCCGTGGTGGACGAGTTGACCGGGGAGGGGAAGCGGCTGCTCGCCCAGGAGCACATTCCAGAGGAGCGGCAGCGGTTCTCGCTGAACCTCGATTGCCGCTACGTCAAGCAGTATCATGAGGTCTCGTTCCCGGTGGCGCTGGAGGCGGTTCGCGGGGCGGCCGCAGCAGCCATTGCGGACGCGTTTCACGCCGAGCATCGGCGCATGTACGGCTACTCGCTGGAGCAGGAAACGGCGCCCATCGAACTCATCAACGTCCGCCTGCGGGCTGTGGGCCTGACGGACAAGCCGGCATACGAAGAAGAGCCCTACGCCGGCCGGGACGCGGAAGCCGCCCTCAAGGGGGAGCGGGCCATGTACGTCCCCGAAGCCCGCGCGATGCGGCGCGTGCCGGTGTTCGACGGGCACAAGACGCGGCACGGCAACTACATCGGCGGCCCCGCCCTGATCGAACAGGTCAACACCACCGTCGTGCTGACCGACTCGTACGACTGCCTGTGCGACCAGCGCGGCAGCTTCGTCGTCTTTCTGAAAGGACATGAAGCGAGGCTGGCCCCGGCGCTGCGGGAGATGCTGTCATGACCGAGGTCGATCCCATCCTGATCTCCGTCTTCGCTCGGGCGTTCAAGTCGATTACCGATGAGATGAGCATCTCGCTGCAGAAGACGACGCGATCGCCGATTCTGTGCGAGGCCAGGGACTTCGTGACCGGCCTGTACGACGCCGAGGGCAACATGCTGGAGCAGACGGAGAACCTGCCCATCCTGTCGTTTTCGCTCGGCCCCGTGTGCAAGTACATCATCAAGTATTTCGGCGGCGACGTTCATCCCGGCGATGTCATCTTTCACAACGACGTCTTCAGCATGGGCAACCAGAACAACGACGTGGCCGTCTACAAGCCGATCTTCTTCCACGACACCCTGGTGGGCTGGTCGGCGTGCAAGGGACACCAGGCCGACATCGGCGGAGCGGTGGCCGGGGGGTACAACCCCAACGCCACCGAAGTGTGGCAGGAAGCGCTGCGCATCCCACCCGTCAAGGTGTACGAGCGGGGCAAGCTGCGCAAGGACGTCTGGGACCTGATCTTCGCCAACATCCGCTTCGACATCGTGCAGCAGGACATGCGGGCACAGATCGGCTCGTGCGTCGTCGGCGAGCGCCGCATGGTGCGGCTGCTGGAAAAGTACGGCCTCGATTGCTTCGAGACGCACAAGCGGGCGCTGTTCGAGGCGACGCGGGCGATGATGGAGGCGGAGATCGCCACCATTCCCAACGGCCAGTACCGGGGCGAGGCCACCATTTACTATGACGGAAAGAACAAGGACAAGCAGTACAAGATCCGCGTGAAGATCACCGTGGCCGACAGGCGCGTCACGTTCGACTACACGGGCACCGATCCGCAATCGGACGCCTTCGTCAACGGCACCTATACGTCCAGCGCCTCGGCCGCCACGCTGACCTTTCTCCAGATGGTCAATCCCGACATCCCCCATAACCAGGGCATGGTCGAACCGCTGGAGATCCTGATTCCCGAGGGGATCATCCTCAACGCCGCGTATCCGGCCGCCACGACCTATGGCAACCACCTGTGCCCGGCCAACGCGGACGCCATCTGCCGCGCCCTGGCGGCGGCCATCCCGGACCGGGTCACCGCGGGATGGAACCACCTGCTCTGCTCGCTGACTACCGGCGTCGATCCGCGCAAGAACGACAAGTACGTGGACATCTGCTTCATGGGGCTGAAGGGCGGCTCCGGCGCGCTGCGCGGGTTCGACGGCTACGACCACATCGGCATGATCGACGCCTCCGGCGGCCTGCTGGACCAGGACTACGAGATGTTCGAGCAGCAGACGCCGCACCGGTTGATCCGGCACGAGTATCTCTGCGATTCCGCCGGGCCGGGACGGTGGCGCGGCGGACTGGGGGTGGAGACGATCTTCGAGATCGGCGGCCGCAGGACGCAACTGGTGGTGTTCGGCGACGGCGACGTGGAACCCGCCTTCGGCCTGCACGGGGGCAGCGGCGGGAGCCTGAACTCGATCCGGTTGACCTACCCGGACGGGAGGGAATACCGCCCGCTGAGCTTGGACCTGATCAGTGGTGTGCCTGCGGGGACCATCTACCACCAGCAGGCGGGCGGCGGCGGCGGGTACGGCCGGGCGCCGGATCGGCCGGCGGAATTGGTCGCCCGCGAGG
Organism: Phycisphaerales bacterium; assembly: GCA_003597935.1. GTDB lineage: Bacteria > Planctomycetota > Phycisphaerae > UBA1845 > UBA1845 > SURF-32. The sequence goes on from QZJT01000071.1 coordinate 49,690, forward strand.
TGCGCGACGGGATCATTTCCGCACGGGTGGCACGGGACGTGTACGGAGTAGAGGTCGACGAGCAGACGTACCAGGTCAGGCGGGCGCGCGGCGAGCGGTAACGCCATGGACTTTGAACTGACCGAAGACCAGCGGCTCCTGCGCGACACTTTCGGTCGCTTCTGTACCGAGCGGGTGGTTCCCCAAGCCGCTGAGATCGACGAACGGGGCCAGTTTCCCCGCGAGCTGTTCGAGGAACTGGCGGAACTGGGCTTCTTCGGCCTGCGTTATCCGGAGGCCGTCGGCGGGACGGGCGTCGATTTTCTCTCCTACTGCCTGGCGATCAGCGAGATTGCCCGCGGGTCGCTCGCCCTGGCGGCGTCGGCCGCCATGCAGTCGCTGATGGGCACCCACTTCCTTGACGCATTCGGAAACGACGCCATCCGTGAGACGTTGCTCAAGCCGGCGATCACGGGCCGCAAGATCGGGACGATCTGTATCACCGAACCGGACGCGGGCAGCGATCTTTCCGCCATCTCGACTTGGGCCGAGCGGGTCGACGGCGGGTACCGGCTCAGCGGGCAGAAGACGTGGATCACCTCGGCCGCGGTGGCGGATTTCTTTACCGTCTTCGCCCGCGCCGGCGAAGACAAGCGCCTGACCATCTTCCTGGTGGAAAAAGACTTCCCCGGCCTCGTGGTAGGCCGCGGCATCGAGAAGATGGGCACGCGCGCCTCGCCGAACAACGAAGTGTTCCTGGATAAGTGCTTCGTCCCGGCGGACCACCGACTGGGCGCAGAGGGCGACGGCGAGAGTGCCCTGCGGGACATCCTGGATGAGGTCCGGGTGATGACGGGAGCGCTGGCGGTCGGCGTCGCCCGCGCGGCCTTGGAGGAGGCGCTCCAATACGCCGCGCAGCGCAAGCAGTTCGACCGCCCCATCAATTGCTTCCAGGCGATCCAGTTGAAGCTGGCCGAGATGGGCACGGACCTCGAAGCGGCCCAGCACCTGGTCTACTACGCCGCGTGGTTGAAAGACCAGGGCAGGCCGATGCGGCGCGAGGCGGCCATGGCCAAGCTCTTCGCCAGTGAGCGGGCGGTGTCCATCTGCGACCAGGCCACGCGCATCCTGGGGTCCTACGGCTACGCCCGCGAGTTCGCCGCCGAGCGGTATTTTCGCGACATCCGCTTCACCCTGTACGGCGGCGGTACGAGCGAGATTCTGAAGTTGTTGATTGCGCGGGAAATGACGAGCTGAGTCGGGAATGCCGAATGACGAATAACGAATGCAGAGTCCTCGGAGCTGAATCTGCGACGGAGGCTGAGCGTGCATCCGTAGCCGTCAGTGGCGGGCGTGGAGTCGAGACGGCGGCTTTGGCTCCGCAGTGAAGCCGCCGAAAGGAGCGTTTCCCTGATGACAAGCGCGGTCCGCATCCTTTTCGCCAAGCCGGGGCTGGACGGCCACGACGTGGGGGCCAAGGTCGTGGTGCGGGCGCTGATGGATGCCGGTTTCGAAGTCGTCTACACCGGCCTGCGCAAGACCCCGGAAGAGATCGTGCGCCGCGTCTGCGACGAGGACGCCAACGTGCTCGGTCTGTCGATCCTGTCGGGTTCCCACGTTCCGATATGCCGGCGGATCGGGGCGCTGCTGCTGGAGAACCAGAGGGAAGACGTCCTCTGGATCGTCGGCGGGAACATCCCCCAACGGGACCACGCCGCGTTGTATGACATCGGCGTGGACGCCGTCTTCGCCGTGGGCACGCCGCTTCAGACCATCGTTGATTTTCTGCGTGAGAACGTGCCATGAGTCGCCAGACACACGCCGATCTCAAAGAGGTGATCAACGAATCGGGGATCGTGATCCAGCCGGTCTATGCGTCCGAAGACGTCGAGGCGAGCGGCGGCTGGGACGGCATCGGCAAGCCGGGCGAGTTCCCGTTCACCCGCGGCATTCACGAGCTGATGTACCGCCAGCGCCCGTGGACCATGCGCCAGTACGCGGGCTTTGGCACACCGGAAGAGACCAACGAGCGGTTCCGCTACCTGATCGCCAACGGGCAGACCGGGCTGAACGTCGCGTTCGACCTGCCGTCGCAGGTGGGGCTGGATTCCGATGACCCGGCGGCCCTGGGCGAGGTCGGCCGCGTCGGCATGGCGGTGGACACGCTCAAGGACTTCGAGATCGCCTTCGAGGGGATCGACCTCGCCAGGATCACCGTGTCGCTGACCATCAACGGGCCGGCCGTGACGCTGATCGCCATGTACTTCGCCATGGCGCAGAAGCGCGGGTACGACGTCCGCACGCTGCGGGGCACGGCCCAGAACGACATCCTCAAGGAGTTCATCGGCCGGGGCACGTGGGTTTTCCCGGTGGAGCCGTCGATCAAGCTGGTCGGCGACACGATCCTGTACTGCGCCGAGTACGCCCCGCTGTACAGCCCGGTGAGCGTCTGTGGCTACCACATCCGGGAATCCGGCGCCACGCCCGTGCAGGAGATGGCCTACGCGTTCTGCATTGCCAGGGCTTATATCGACCATGTGCTTCAGCGCGGACTGGGCATTGACGAGTTCGCCTCGCGCCTGTCTTTCAACTTCGACATCCACGGGAACCTGTTCGAGCAGGTGGCCAAGTTCCGCGCCGCTCGAAGGCTGTGGGCGAAGCTCATGAAGGAGCAGTACCACACGGAGGACCCGCGCTCCACGTGGATGCGGATGATAGCCGGGGGGGGCGGTGGCGGCCTGACGATCGAGCAGCCGGAGAACAACATCGTCCGCAGCGCCTACTACGCCCTGATCAGCGCGCTTTCCGGCACGCAGACCATGGCTCTGTGCAGCTTCGACGAGGCCTACACCATCCCGTCGGAAAAAGCCGCCCGCATTTCGCTGCGGACGATGCAAATTCTGATCGAGGAGATGGGCCTCTGTGACACGGTGGATCCGCTGGCCGGGTCCTACTACGTGGAAACCCTGACGAACCAGATGGAAGAGCGCATCCGGGCCACGATGAACGCGGTGGACCAGGAAGGCGGCATCGTGCGGGCGATCGCCGAGGGGCGAATTCAGAATGTCGTCTCCAGGCAGGCTTACGAGCGGCTCAAGAAGCTCGAGAGCGGTGAAATCCGGAAAGTGGGGATGAACTGCTACCGCATGGAGGAGGAAGAGGACGTGCAGGTGGGATTTCATCCGTTCAAGGAGGAAGACTGCGCGACGCAGATCAAACGGTTGGAGCAGGTCCACGCGGAACGCGACAAGGAGCGCGTCGGCCGCCTGCTCGAACAACTCCTGGCCGACGCCAGGGCGGGGCGCAACGTGATGCCGGCCGTGATCGAAAGCGTCAAGGCCTATGCCACGGTCGGCGAACTGACGCGCTGCTTCGTGGAAGCCTATGGGAAGTACCAGGAACCGGTGTGCTTTTAGATCCTATCCTATAACCGGGAGTAGCGTTCAAATGAACCGAGCCGCGCACGTAAGTAAGCGGTTTCTCTTGAGCCGGAAGAGACCCCTCCCTTACGGTCGGGGCTCGGTTTCCGCGTTTTGGGATAGGTTCTTAGTCCAGGTCGGCGTGCGATCACGCGCCACCAGCGAGCCGCGGGTTTCAGCCCGCGCGGACGAGCGGCGAGCCGCGGGGCTTGAAGCCCGCGCGGAGGAGCCGATTGTAGTGCGGCCACGAGTCGCGCGCAGTATGTCAAATGGCATTGCGCACGACTGGGTGATTCGGATTTGGAGGACGTAGTCCCATGGAAACACGCGCTGGTTATCGCGTAGCCACGGCGCTGGAAGTGGCGGCGCGGATCGCGACGCTGGAACGTGCGACGCTGTTTGCCGGCGGTACGGACCTGCTGCCGCGCTGGTCGAAGGGCGTGCTCCAGAGGCCGGAAGTCCTCGTCGATCTCAAGCGCATCCCGGAACTGAAGGGAGTGTCCCGCAACGACGCGGAGGTGAGCATTGGTCCCTGCACGCCGCTGAGCGATCTGGCGGTGGATCCCATCATCCGACAGACGGCGCCGGTGTTAGCCGAGGCGGCCGGGCGCGTGGCGTGTGCGCAGGTCCGCAACCGCGCCACGCTGGGCGGGAACCTGTGCAACGCCTCACCCGCGGCGGACACGGCCGTGCCGCTCATCCTGCTGGATGCGACGCTGGAACTGACGGCGATCGGCCCGGGCGGCCCCAGTGTACGCGACGTGGCAATCACCGACTTTTTCACAGGTCCGGGCGCTACTGTCCTGGCCCCCGGCGAGATCCTGACGCACATCCGGTTCGAGCCGCAGCCGCCCGGCACGTTTGCGGCATGGGACAAGTTCGGAACGCGCCCCTCGATGGAAATCGCGGTGGCCTCGGTCGGCGTCGCGCTGCGGCTGGAGGGGGGCACAGTGACCTGGGTACGGGTAGGTTACGGCTCGGTAGCGCCGACACCTCTGCGCGGGCGGGCCGCCGAGGCCGTGCTGACCGGCAGCCCACTGTCCATGGAGGTCATCGAAAGAGCCGCCGCGGCCGCCCGAGCGGAAATCGCCCCCATCACGGACGTGCGGGCCAGCGAAGCATACCGCCGCGACGTCGTCGGCGTGATGCTCGGGAGGATGCTGAAACATGCTGGCCACGCTTGAGACAGCAAAGCTCGACCTGTCGATGAATGTGAACGGTCAGGCCGTCAGACTGTGGGTGTCCCCCTTCACCACCCTGCTGGAGGTCCTGCGAGAGCAGCTCGAACTGACCGGCACCAAGTACGCCTGTGGCGAGGGAGAGTGCGGGGCCTGCTCGGTGCTGCTGGATGGGCGGGTGGTCAACTCCTGCCTGGTCCTTGCCGCCGAGTGCGCGGGCTGCGAAGTGGTCACCATCGAAGGGCTGACCACGAACGGCAAGCTGCATCCTCTCCAGCAGGCGTTCGTGGACCACGGCGCGGTGCAGTGCGGCTTCTGCACGCCGGGGATGATCATGGCGGCGTATGCGCTGCTGGCCGCCAACCCGAACCCCACGGAGGCGGATGTCAAGCGGGGCCTGGAGGGGAACCTGTGCCGCTGCACGGGGTATCGAAAGATCATCGACGCCGTGCTCTCCATGGCGAGAGGAGGCCGCAGCGATGATTGACGTCGCCGCCGACACGGTAGTCGAGCAGCAGACCCGGACGGGCAGGAAGACCCTCATCGGGCAGCGGATCCCGAAGCTGGACGCGCCGGAGAAGGCCACCGGCCTGGCCCGCTATCTCGAGGACATCAGGCTGCCGCGCATGCTCCACGGCAAGATCCTCTTTGCCGGCAGGCCCCACGCGAAGATCGTCAGCATCGACACGTCCGGCGCAGCGGCCCTGCCGGGCGTTCGCGCGGTCATCACGGCTGCGGAGATCGAACTCGTGCCGTTCGGCTTCGGCCAGGACAACACCGCGCTCAAGCGGGACAAGGTCACCTGCCGCCGCGACGAAGTGGCGGCGGTGGCGGCGGACACGCCGCAGATAGCGGCCGAGGCGATCAGGTGCATCCGCGTGACCTACGAGGACCTGTCCGCCGTCACCTCGCCTGAGCAGGCCCTGGCGGAAGGCGCGCCCATCATCCACTCTCAGACGCCGGACAATACGCCGTTTCGATATGACTACGCCCATGGAGACGTGGATCGGGGCGTCGCCGAGTCCGACGTGATCGTGGAGGAGACCTATCAGACGCAGCGCGTCGCCCACTGCTGCCTGGCGACCTCGGGCCTCATCGCCGAGTTCGACGCTGGGGGCCGGCTGACGCTCTACTCGCTGACGCAGGTGCCGTTCCTCTACCAGCACGACCTGTCCCGCATCATCGGTGTGCCGCCGGAGAAGATCCGCGTCATCCAACCTCCCATCGGAGGCGGCTTCGGCAGCAAGTTGGACATCCATCCGTTCGAACCCATCTGCGTATTCCTTGCCCAGCGGACCCGGCGACCCGTTCGCCTCGTTTTCACGCGGGAAGAGGAGTTTCTGGCCACGCCCACCCGGCAGCCCGTCACTATTCACTTGAAAAGCGGAGCGCGGCGGGACGGAACCTTCACGTTCCGGGACGTGCGCATGGTCCTGGACAACGGCGGACACACCTCCTGGGGGGCGACCACGCCGTGGATCATGATGCGCACTTTTTCGTCCCTGTACCGGGTGCCCCACGTGCAGATGCACGTCGAGGTCGTGTACACGAACAACAACTACGCCTGCGCGTTTCGGGGCTACGGGAATCCGCAGGCCAGCTTCGCCCTGGAATGCCAGGTCGACCACCTTGCCGCCGAACTCGGGATGGATCCGCTGGATTTGCGGCTCAAGAACGCCCATGAGCCGGGCGAGACGACCGCTCAGGGCATGGTCCTGCGGACCTGCGGACAGGCGGAATGCCTGCAAACAGCGGCCGAGCAGGCCGGCTGGCGGGAGAAACGCACGGCCGCCGGCACGCAGCGGGGGGCCGTGGTGCGCGGCATCGGGATGGCGTCGCTGTTCCACGTGGGGGGGGGCGCCAAGATCTACCGCTCCGACGGCTGCGGCACCATCCTCAAGCTCGACGACTACGGCGGCGTCACCGTGCTGACCGGCTCGTCCGAAATCGGCCAGGGCAGCGAAACGGTGATCGCGCAGATCGTGGCCCAGGAACTGGGTCTGCCGCTCGAAAACATCCACGTAGTCAACAACGACACGACGCTGACGCCGTGGGACGTGGGCGTTCACGCCAGCCGGACGACGTTCATCGCCGGCAATTCGGCCCTGCGGGCCGCCCGCGAGGCACGGCACAAGCTGCTGGGTGCGGCCGCCGGCCGGTTGAACCGCAGGGCCGAGGAACTGGACCTGGTGGATGGAAACGTGGTGGAGCGATCCAGCGGACAGCCGCTGCAACCTATCGGCAAGATCATCCGCGGCATCCATTTCGGCGCCCGCAACGACCTGATCATGACCTCCAGCTACTACGAGCCGCCCAGCACCATGCCGGACGAGAACCACATGGGCGACATCTCCGCCTGCTATGCGTTCGGCACACACGTGGCCGAGGTGGAAGTGGACACGGAAACGGGCCTGGTCAAGGTCATCCGGATCTGCGCCGCCCACGACGTGGGCCGTGTCATCAATCGCCTGGGCATCGAAGGACAG
>QZJT01000004.1 GCA_003597935.1 Phycisphaerales bacterium
GTTCGCTGTGTCGGGCCGGGCTGCTGCGGGACCGAAGCGGTGTTTCCACTGGGCGGGGCTCAGTTCCCACAGTTGGTCGGCCCGGTGGGTCTTCACGCGGACCAGCACGTCGCGCAGGTAGGCCTGCGGATCCACGTCGTGCAGATTGCACGTGACGATCAGGCCGTAGCGCACGGCCGCGTTTTCGGCGCCGTGGTCGCTGCCGCAGAACAGGAAGTTCGTGCGGCCGATCACGAACTGCTTGATCTGCCGTTCGGAGTGGTTATTGTCGATGTCCAGGAAGGCCGCCTCGATGTACCGATTCAGTGCCTTCCACTGCTTGCCCGCATAGCTCACGGCCCTGACCAGCATGCTCCTCGGCCGCACGAACGTCGCCAGGTGGTCGAGTTCGGTGCGAATCCGCGCCAGCCGACGCCTCGAATAGCGCTGACGCAACTTCAGCAGCAGGCTTTCCCATTCCGCCCGATTGAAGCGGCCTTCGGCTTTGAGCTTCTCGCGCATCGCCCGCGCTCGTGACTCCACCGCGTACAGACGGCCGATCGGTTCCGGCATCCGCCGGGCCTGCGTCGGGCTCGAGAACTGGGCGTCGAAGAACATCCGCCGCGCGTGCGCCCAGCAGCCGACTCGGACCACGACGCCGGCGGCGACATCCACGTCGGGCCGGACGATGACACCTCGACCGACCCGGTCGTCCTCGACGGCTGCACCCGCATCCACGACAACGGCGGCTGGCCCGTGCCCGACCGCGGCGACCTCAACGGCGACATCACCGTCAACGGCTGCCACGCCACCGCCGACGACCTCAACATCTGCGTCGACGGCGCGCTGAACGGGAGCATCGACATCAACCAATCCGGATGTCAGAACCAAGTCGCCTACCCCTGCACCGGATGTCCCTGACTGACGGCACGGGACAAACTGTGGCCTGGGAGCGGCGGATGGCAGTCCCCGAACGGCGCGAGAGCCGCCCTGCCCCGTGACCCGCAGAGGCGGTTGTGGGCCGGACCCGGTCCTGGTCCTGTTGCCCTCCCGGCTCCGCAGGCGGAGGTGAGCCTGGTGCGGTGGCTTCGGGGGTCTGTGGTCCATCCGGCGCCGGCGGGCGTGACAGGAGCGGTCGGCGAGGCGAAAAAGCTCTGCTGTGACCGTCCCTGCGCCGGACATCATGTACGTCATCACCGACTTGCAGGTCGGCGGGGTGCCGCTGCACCTGCTGCGGCTGGCCACGGCGATGCAGGCCCGCGGGCTTGCCGTGCGGGTGGTGTCGCTGGCGCCGCCGGGGCCGGTGGCGGACCGGCTGGAGGCGGCCGGGATCGCGGTGGACTCGTGCGACGGGCGGGGGGGGGCCGACGTCCGTGTTGTGCTCCGACTGGCCCGGCTCCTGCGGCGGCATCGCCCGCGTCTGGTCCATGCGCTCCTCTTCCACGCCAACCTCGCCTCGCGCTGGGCGGGGCGGCTGGCCGGGATCCCCCCCCGGCGGATCCTGTGCGAGATTCAGACGGTGGAAATCGAGCGCCGGTGGCACCTGGTCGTGGACCGCTGGACACACCGCGGGTGCCGCTGGACGATCGGCAACTCGCCCTCAGTCATCGAGCACCTGCAGCGTGAGGCCCGCATCCCTCCATCCCGGCTGCGCCTGGTTCGAGGAGGGGTCGACGTCCGCAGGTTGCAGGACGCAGCGCCCATCGATCGGGCCTTGATCGGCGCCGTCCCGTCCGACCGACTGGTGCTGTGGGTGGGCCGCCTGGATCCCATCAAAGGAGTGGACGCACTGATCGAGTCGATGCGGCACATCGACACCGCCTCTCACGTGCGGCTGCTGTTGGTGGGGGACGGGCCGTTCCGGGCGCGGATCGTCGAACAGATCGAGCGGCTGTGCCTGGGCCGGAGCGTCACGCTCCTGGGTACGCGCGAAGACGTCCCGTCGCTGTTGCACACTGCGGACGTCTTTGCGTTTCCATCCAGAACGGAGGGGCTGCCCAACGCGCTGCTGGAGGCCATGGCCGCCGGCTGTGCCATCGTCACCACCGATGCCCCCGGGTGCCGCGACCTGGTGCGACACGAAGCAACCGGCCTGGTGACGCCCGTCGGTGACGCCTCGGCGCTCGGCCGCGCCATCCAGAGGCTGCTCTCGGATGACGATCTGCGGCGCCGGCTCGGCGCGGCCGCGGCAGAGGAGGCCGCCGCCCACTGGAGCTTCGAGAGGATGATCACAGCGTACCTGGAACTCTACGCGGAAGTCGGCGCCTTTGCATTCGAGGGGGGCTGACCGATGCATGGACGGTGGCGCCGCCAGGGAAGGCAGGATGGGTGCGACGCCGGAGGCCGACCCGTGCCGGAATGGATTTGGCGCCCCCGGGACACTAACACCTGCCAACCGTGGAGCGCAATTGTTGCCGCCGCGGTCGGTCCGCGGCCGGCGTCGTTTCGTCACATCGCCCGATGCCGCAACGACTTGCGGTCCTGTCGGCTGCCCCGGCTTCAATTCGGGAATCTTGCCCATCAGAATTCGCGAATTTTTTTCTTGCAGGCGGTGGTGGTAAATGGTACGGTCTCCCACGAAATGGAAGCCAGCGGGTCAAGTGCATGCGACCGTTCACCGGACAGTATGAACGCACGATCGACTCCAAGAACCGCATCCAGATCCCGTCCCAGATTCGGGCCGCGATCGATGCGGAGCGTGACGGGGCCGGGTTGTACGTGTCATTGGGCGAACGGCCTGGAAGTCTGTGGTTGCTCACCGAGCGAGGCTTCGAGGCGCTGGCGGAACGAATGGCCACCGAGACGATGGCAGACGAGCGAAGCGGCCCTTTCGAGCGGCAGTTCTATTCGTCTACCCAGTTCATCGATATCGACAAGCAGGGTCGGGTCGTGCTTCCCGAGCGGCTGGTGCGCAAGGCGCGGCTGGGCGCCGAGGTCACCATTCTCGGTTGCAAGAGCCGGTTCGAGGTGTGGGCGCGGGAAGCTTTCGAGAAGACGTACAGCATCGATTGGGAAGGCGACCAGTGGCCAGACTGGTCGGCGTTCCTGCGCATGTCCGGCCCCGGCGCGACGGTCGGCAAGGCGTGACTGAAACGGCCGGGGGCTGCTCCACGCCGGGAGCCGCCTTCGGAGGTGTCGCAGCGGCAGCCGCGAGGCAGGGACGCATCGAACTGCTGCGAAGTCAGGCGGGGCGCGGAAGCGCGTGGACGGGATCCGTTCGCTTCTACGCGGCGCTGCATGGCCGCGCGGCGTGGCCCGCCCGTGGGGGCGGCGATTGCAGGGACGCATCCTGCCCCCCCAGCTTGGTGCAACGGATGCCCGCCATTGCGTGAGGCCGGCAGCGGACATACGCCCGTACTCGTCCGGGAAGTGTTGGTCCACCTGGATCCGCGTCCGGGCGACGTGGTCGTGGATGCGACGGTCGGTTTCGGCGGACATGCGCGATTGTTTGCGGAGCGTGTCGGGCGGAACGGATCCCTTATCGGCACGGATGCTGACCCGACAGCTCTGGAGCAGGCGCGGCGGACGCTGGCGGACGCCGAGTGCCGCGTGCACCTGTGGTGCGGCAACTTCGCCGACGCGCCGCGGGCGCTGATCGACCTGCGCGTCGAAGCGGTCGATGTCGTCTTTGCCGATCTGGGGGTCAACTCCGCCCAACTGGAGGACGCTGGACGCGGCTTCTCCTTTCAGGACGACGGTCCGCTGGACATGCGGATGGACCCCGCACTGAAGACGACCGCCGCCGACCTGGTCAATCGGCTCGGCGAGCGGGAGTTGTCCGACCTGTTCTATCACAACGCGGGCGAAATGGGCAGCCGCAGGATCGCACGGGAGATCTGCCGCGAGCGACGTGAGGGGCGCATCGTGACCACCCAGCGGCTGGTGTCCGTCATCGCCCGGGCGCTGCACGTGGACCCGTTGTCACGGCGATCGAAAATCCATCCGGCGACGCGCACGTTCATGGCGCTGCGAATGGCGGTCAACGACGAGATGGGGGCGCTTCACGCCCTGCTGGACGCGGCGCCGGGGATGCTGCGGCCGGGCGGACGCATCGGGGTGATCACGTTTCACAGTGTTGAGGACCGGGCCGTCAAGCAGGACTTTCAACGGCGCAAAAACGAGGCGATCTACGAGCCGGTCACGAAGAAACCGGTGATCGCCGGCGCCGAGGAACGGGCCCGCAATCCGCGCAGTCGAAGCGCGAAGCTGCGCGTCGCGCGGCGGCTTCCCGGAGCCTGAAGAGTGAACGATGACGCTCCGCGCCGGCGATGGCAAATAATGTTGAGCGCGCGTGAACGTGCGGCACGATAAGGACTACACGCTGAACGCAGCGGTGTGCAGTCGAGGGGAATCGCGCGAGGAACGGAAGATGGCGCAGGAGACGAAGATCGCTTTGGTGGTCGGTCTGGGGTTCATCGTCTGCTTTGCTCTGGTGCTGGCCAATCGGGGGCAACCGGCGCCGGCGGCGCTGACGCTGCCGGGGCGCACGGCCGGCGCCGACGCGCCGGCCGTCGCGGCGGTCCGGACCATGCCTCAGGGGGTCGCATCCGCGCCGGCTCCCGGTCCGTTCGGCGCTTCCGCCGCGCCGCCGACGGACCCGCTGGCGTCATCCACCCCCCCCCTGGCGGGATCGCTGCCGGAAACGGCGTCGGTGGCTGCCGCCACCGAATCGTCTGGGATTCCGGCCCCGCCCGCCGCCCCGTCGCTTACACCGGCGACGCCGATTCCGAGCAGTGACCCCGTCACGCCGCCGGTCCGAACGGCGGACGCTTCCCGTTCCGGTCTTCCGCCGGCGCTGGCGGGCGTGGTCGTGCCCGTTCGGCCGATGACTCCGCCGCCCGGCGGCGCCCCGGCGGAGCCGAGGCACGCACCTGTCCCGTCCGGCCTCGCCCGGCCCGACACCGCGGTCGGCAAACCCGCGCAGTTCTATGAAGTGCAGCCCGGCGACACGCTCTACGCCATCGCCGGACGCGTCTATGGAACGCCGTCGGCCCGCGTTGTGGCCGCGATCTATGAGGCGAACCAGGCCGTCATGCCCGGACCCGACCGGATCAAGGCCGGGCAGCGGTTGACGCTCCCGGCGCTGCCGGACGTTCTTCCATCCGCTCCGCCGCCGACCCCGGCGTCCGATCCGGCGCTGGTCCTGGCGTCCGCTCCGGCGCCGACCCCGGCATCCGATCCCGCGCGGTTTGTGCCGCAGGCGCCGCCGCCGCGCGAACCGTCCGAACCAGGCCCGTACCGCTGGTATCAGATCAAAAAGAGTGACCGCTACGTCAGCATCGCCCGTGACCAGCTCGGGGACGAGCGGCGCTGGCGCGAAATCTACGAATTGAACAAGGACAAGTTCCCCGACCCGGACCGAATCCGGGACGGCGTCCGCATCCGCCTGCCGGCCGCGGCGCTGGCGGACGGCCGGGAGCGCCGGCCGTGAGGTTGACCCGCTGCCTGGGGCTGATCGCGTTGCTGGGTGGACTGGCGCTGGCGACGGTCGTGCTGCGGGCGGAGCAGGCCCGCGTCCGCTCCTGCGTGGTATCGACTTATCATCAGCGGGCCGAACTGCGGCGCGAGCTGTGGCGGACGCAGGTGGCCATCGCGCGGCTGTGCGCGCCGGATCGGTTGCACACCCGCGTGCAGTTGCTGGCGGGCGGGCGGCAGGGCGGCGGGAGCACGTCCACGCGGTTGGCGTCACGCTGACGCGGCATCACCGAATGCTGCGCCGGTCCGGCAGTACTGGATGCCTGACAGCAGCGGCAGGCGCTCCTGGGACCGCCAGGCTCCAGCCTGGCGGCGCGGGGATAAGCGCTGCTGGCTCGAAACGGCATGAACCAGGAAACTCCGCGCGGGCTGAAGCCACGCGGCTCGCTCACAGGAGCCGCCGATTGTGTCAGGCACGCTGGCAACGGCGCCATGCCGAATGACGATCGACAACTGACCCTGTTCCAATGCCGCGCCGGCGCGGCCGTGCTGTCGCTGGTGGTGCTCGCCCTGGCGGCGCTGTGCGGACGGCTCGTCGCCATTCAGATTGACGATGACCCGCGCGTGCGCGATCTGGCGGCGCGACAGCAGCGCGGGCGAATCATCCTTCCGGCACGGCGCGGCTGCACCTACGACGCGCGCGGCCGGTGTGTGGCCGGATCGCGCTCGATGAAGGAGGTGTTCGTCGACCCGGCCATGGTGGCGGACGTCGACCGTCTGGCGGCTGAGCTGGCCGCCCGGCTGGATGAGGCGCCGGCGGAACTGGCGGCCAGGATTCGCGCGGCCGAGAGCCTGCGCTATCTGAAGCTGGCCGATCACCTCACGGACGAGGAAGCGGAGGCGTTCCGCTCGCTGCGGCCGGAGGGCGTCGGCATCGCGGAGCACCAGGTACGGACGTATCCGCTGGGCGATTCGATGTGCCACGTGCTCGGCATCGTCGGCCGCGACCGCAAGGGCCTGGAAGCGCTGGAGCTTCAATATGATGACCACCTCCGCGGGCGCGACGGCGTCTGCGGCGTGGTCCGCAGCGCCGGGCGCAAGGCGCTGGGGTGGGGCGACGAGCGCATAGAGCCGATGGACGGCGGCGATCTGTACCTCACGCTGGACAGCGAGATTCAACGCATCCTGGAGACGGAGTTGGATGGGGCGCTGGCGCGGTTCCATGCCGAATCCGCCGTCGGGATCGTGATGGACCCGTTCAGCGGCGACGTCGTGGCGCTGGCGTGCCGTCCCGGCTTCGATCCGAATCGATACGCCGACTTTCCGGCGGACCTGCGCCGCAACCGGGCGCTGACCGACCCGGTCGAGCCGGGGAGTGTGTTCAAGCCGTTCATCGCTCCGGCAGCGCTGATGACCGGTGTGGTCCGCGCGGACGAGCTGATCGACTGCCACAACGGCCTGCACTGGTTCGGCAGGCGTCCGATTCATGACACGCATCCGCAGGGGCTGCTGGACCTCAAAGGCATTATCGTTCACAGCAGCAACATCGGAATGGGGCTGATCGGTCAGCGCCTGGGCAACGCCGCCATGCACCAGATGGTGCGTTCTTTCGGGTTCGGGGCGCTGACGGGGATCGACCTTCCGGGCGAGAGCATTGGGATCGTGCCACCGCTGAAAGAGTGGAACAGCTACTCGACGACGTCGGTCCCGATCGGGCAGGAACTGGCCGTGACGCCGATACAGCTCATCACCGCGTTTTCGTCCGTGGTCAACGGAGGATTCCTGCTGAGCCCGCGCGTGGTGCGAAGCCTGGTCGGTCCGGACGGCGGCACGCTCAAGGCGGATCTCGACCCTCCACCGGTTCGCCGGGTGCTCCCCCCCGACGTCGCCCGCCGGTTCGCCCAGGACATCCTGCCGGCTGTGGTGGAGGAGGGCGCCGACGGCAACCTGCGGCTGGATGACTACACCATGCTGGGCAAGACGGGCACGGCCCAGGTCCCACGGCAGGGCGCGGCCGGGTATGAACCGGACGCCTACCTCAGTTCTTTCGTGGCGGCCGGACCGGTGGCCAGACCACGGCTGGCGGTGCTCGTGATGATTCGCAAGCCGGACAGAGCGATCGGATACTACGGTCGGACGGTGGCCGGACCCGCAGCCGGGAGGATCTTGCAGCAGTCGCTGCGATATCTCAACGTGCCCCCGGACCGCCCAGGCCTTGCAGGCACCCTCGCTCCACACCCGCCTACCGGCTAAGTTTATGTTTCAGACGATGTTATAGATACACGAGGCGCTGTGACCCTTCTGTGATATTATCGTGTTTCCACAATCAACTCACAGATTTCCCCAGCGTGTGCAGCGTGCGGTCATTACCTGAAACCGACTTTTTCGTAGGAAGTTGGGGCACGAGTTGGTAGAATCGCGCCATCCGATGACGACTCCCCCGCTCAATCGGTGCGCGGCCTGGCAGCCGCTGGCCGGGCTGCTGGCCCAAGCCGGGGCGCCGGCGGCGCTGCCGTATCGTCAGCAGTCCATTGAAGTTGCGTCGATCGACGACGACTCCCGCGCCGTGGGGCCGGGGTCGTGCTTCGTGGCTGTGCGCGGCGCTCGTGCCGACGGACACGCGTTCATCGCCCAGGCGGTTGCGGCCGGGGCCGTTGCCGTCGTGGCCGAGGAACCCGTGATCGGCCTGCCCGACGACGTGGCGTGCATTCTCGTGCGCGACTCACGCGACGTTCTCGCCCGCATGGCGGCGGCGTTTCACCGGTTGCCGGCGGAGCAGGCGTCGGGCTATCGCCTGGTCGGCGTCACCGGAACCAACGGCAAGACGACGGTCAGCTTCCTGTTGCGTTCGATCCTGCGCTCGGCCGGGGAAAGGCCCGCCCTGTTCGGAACGGTCGAGTACGACGTGATCCGTTCGGTCGAGCCTGCGGCGCTGACTACCCCGGGCAGTTTGGAGATCTGTGCCCGCCTGCGGGCGGCCCGCGACGCGGGGGCGACGGCGGCGATCATGGAGGTGTCCTCGCACGCGCTGGAGCAGCGCCGGGTGTCGGGGCTGGCGTTCAGCGGAGCGGTGTTCACGAACCTGTCGGGCGATCACCTGGACTATCACGGCTCGATGGAAGCCTATGAAGCCGCCAAGCGCAGCCTGTTCTCAGCACTGACGCCGACGGCGACGGCGGTGGTCAACGCGGACGACGCCGCGGGAGCGCGAATGGCGGATGCGGCCCGACGGGCCGGCGCGCGGGTGCGGACCTTCAGCCTCCGGGAGGGGGCCGACGTATGCGCTGAGGTCTGCTCATCCTCGGCGACCCACACACACCTGCGCATTCGCGGGCTGGCGACGACGGTGGATGTCGGCACGTCGTTGATCGGGCATCACAACGTCGCCAACGTCCTGGCGGCGGCCGCCATGGCCGACGCCTTGCAGATATCTGTCAGCGACATCGAAGCGGGCGTGGCGAACCTGTCGGGTGTGCCAGGGCGACTGGAGCGCGTGTCCCCCGTGGACCATCCGTTCCACGTCTACGTGGACTATGCCCACACCGACGCGGCCTTGGAGAACGTGCTCTCGGTGTTGCGGCCGCTGGCGAAGGGGCGGCTGATCTGCCTGTTCGGCTGCGGCGGCGACCGCGACCGGACGAAGCGGCCGCGGATGGCGCAGGCGGTGGCGGCCGGCGCGGAAGTCGCCGTGATCACCAGCGACAATCCGCGCACGGAGGATCCGCTCCGCATCATCGAAGACATTCTGTCCGGCTGGCCGGCCGAACAAGGCTGCCGCGCAGTGGTCGAGCCTGATCGCGCCCGCGCCATTGGCCTGGCGATCGCAGAGGCGCGCGAAGGGGACATCGTGCTGCTGGCGGGCAAAGGGCACGAGGATTACCAGATCGTCGGCGGCCAGCGCCGCGCGTTCGACGATCGCCGGGAGGCGCGGGCCGTTCTCGAGGCCCGATCACGGGATGGAAGGCCGTGTCCTCTGGAGTGTTCGGCGGTGTGATCGAGGCCGCGGAGATGGCGGACATGATCCCAATGCGCATCGAAGAGGTTGCGTCAGCGACGGGGGGGGCATGGGACGCCGTGCCGGACGCGGGCGGAACGCTGATCCGGGCGGTCACGGTGGACTCAAGGACCTGCGGCGACGGCGCCTTGTTCGTGGCGGTGCAGGGCCAGCGCGACGACGGGCATCGCTACGTGGGCGACGCCCTCCAGCGCGGGGCGGTCGCGTGCATGGTTTCGAGGACGTGGTATGACGGGCAGGCGCCGGCGAACCGGACGCGATGCCTGGCGGTGGAGCGTCCGGTGGCGGCGCTGGGGCGCCTGGCGTCGCACTATCGACAACACGTCATTCCGGCGGACGTGGTCGTCATCGCCGTCACCGGCAGCAACGGCAAGACCACCACCAAGGACCTCATCCACCACGTGCTGTCGGCCGGGCGGCGCGGGTCGGTCGCGCCGGCCAGCTTCAACAATCACCTGGGCGTGCCCTTGACGCTGCTGGGCGTGGGAGAGGACGATGAGTACGTCGTGGTCGAGATCGGCGCGAACGCACCGGGGGAGATTGCGCACCTCTCGGCGATCGCACGGCCGGACATCGCGGTGATCACCTCGATCGGCCACGCCCACGTGGCCGGGCTGGGTTCGATCGCCGACATCGCCCGCCAGAAGGCGTCGATCCTGCGTTTTGTCGGCTCTGGCGGGGCGGAAAGGGATGGCCGTCCCCGTCAGGGCCGCTTTGCCGTGATCCCGTCGGATTCGGCCGAACTGCTGGCGGAGGTGCCGGAGGACTATGATCGGGCGTCGGGGAGCGGCAGCGAATCACCGGCTGGAAGCCGGTGCCACACTCAGACACCGGCTGGAAGCCGGTGCCACACTCAGACACCGGCTGGAAGCCGGTGCCACAAACAGACACCGGCTGGAAGCCGGGGCCACGCGCGCGTGTGCTGTACGGTGGGTTCATCGGCCACCGACGACGTGCGGGTCACCGTGCTCGAAACGGACGACGGGGGAACGAGTTTCGTGCTCGATGACCTGGTGTCGGCCCGCCTGAGGTTCCCCGGCGCCCATTTCGCCCACGCCGCTGCCTTCGCTTACGCGGTCGCGCTGCGGATGGGTCTGTCGGCTGATGACGTCGTGGAGCGGCTGCGGACGTTCGGCCCTTCGAATCATCGCATGTCGGTCACCCGCCGCTTCGGCTTCACGCTCATCGACGATTGCTACAACGCCAATCCCACCAGCATGATCGCGGCGCTGGCGGCGCTCGTTGCGGCCCGTGGGCGCCGGCGCATCCTTGTTATGGGAGACATGCTGGAGTTGGGGCCGAGGTCGGAAGAGTTTCACGCCGAGATCGGGGACGCCGTCTGGCGACGCGGCATCGACGTACTGGTCACCGTCGGCGAGCACGCGAAGGCGGCGGCGGAAGCCGCCCGGCGGTCCGGGCTGACCCGGGTGCGCTCGTTTCGAGCCTTGCGGGCGGCCGCGAACCACGTGAGGCAGATCGCAGCCAAGGACGACGTGATTCTGGTGAAAGGCTCGCGGGCGGTGCAGTTGGAGCGCCTGGTGACGGCGGTGCTCGATTCCGGTGCGAGCGCGTCCCGTCCGCTGGAGCTGGGCGACGACGGGGACGATCGGCTTCGCTGGTCGGCTGCCGGTGCCGCAGTAGAGAATGGCAGCGTCCATCCATTCACGGAAGCGGTGTGACTAACCGGCTGCAACGGACGGCACGCCCGAAGTCGGCAGGGTCGTGCCGCGCGAGGGTCGAGCGTCGGCACGCGGTGTGACGATCAGGGGAGCGGCGTGCTGTACCACCTTTTTCACGTGCTGACCGGCGGCCGGCACTACGCATACGAGAACGCGCTCTTCCGCGCCGTGGTCGGGGCGCTGTTGTGCTTCCTTCTGGTGCTGCTGGGCGGGCCGGCGGTGACGCGGCTGCTGACTCGCTGGAAGGTCGGCGACACGCCCGAGTTCGACCACGATGCCCTCAACGCGTTGATGCGGGCCAAGAGCGACGTGCCCACCATGGGCGGGGCGATGATCATCGCGGCCATCGCGATATCCACGCTGCTGCTGGCCGACCCGACGAACTTCTACGTGCTGATGGGGCTGCTGTGTCTGCTGTGGCTGGGGGCGGTGGGCGCCGTGGACGACTGGTTGAAGCTGACCGCCAAGCGCCGCCGGGGCGGGCGGGATGGACTGCGGTCTTACGAGAAGCTGCTCTTCCAGATCGGGCTGGGCGTCGTGCTGGGGTGGTTCGTGTTCGACTACGGCGCCGAGAACTACGCGGTGGCGCCGCTGCGCGACGCGGTTCCGGCCTACAGCGTGCTGACGGTGCCGTTCTACAAGCCGGGCGTCCAACTCGGTGCGACGGTGTTCATGCTGGTGACGGTGCTGGTGATGACGGGCGCGTCCAACGCGGTGAACCTGACGGACGGCATGGACGGACTGGCGTCCGGGTGCGTGGCGATCTGCGCTACGGTGTTCGTGGTGATCGCCTACGTGGCGGGCACCGAGTCGCTGGCGGTCAAGCTCCTGGTGCCGTACGTGCCGCAGACCGGCGAGCTGGCCGTCATGTGCGGGTGCCTGTGCGGCTCGGCCCTCGGATTCCTGTGGCACAACACCCACCCGGCCAGCGTGTTCATGGGCGACACGGGGTCGCTGCCGCTGGGCGGGCTGATCGGATACGTGGCGATCGTGACGCGGCAGGAACTGCTGCTGCTCATCGCGGGCGGCGTGTTCGTGATCGAGGCGCTGTCGGTGATCATCCAGGTCGGCTATTTCAAGCGAACCGGCGGCAAACGGGTGTTCCGCTGCGCCCCGATCCACCACCATTTTCATCTGGGTGGTTGGAGCGAGGCGCAGACGGTGGTACGCTTCTGGCTCGTCGCCGCCATGTGCGCCGCGCTGGCGCTGGCGACGCTCAAACTGCGGTGAGGCCGCCCTCGATGGATGCGGCCGCGGTTCTCTCGCCATCGCCCGGAACAGACGGGCCGGATGGACGGCCGCGGCAGAAGGGTCACGGATGACGGTCATGAATGGAGCAACTTCGGCGGCCCCGGCGCTTCGCGGTCAACTGATCATCCTCGCGGTCGCGGCCCTGGTCTGCCTGGGTCTGATTGCCGTGGCGACGACCAGCGCGTCGCTGGATCGGCCGCTGTTCGATCACACCTTCTGGCGATCGTCGCTGGGCAGGCAGGCCGCGTTCGCGATGCTGGGGCTGGCGGCCCTGCTTTCGATCGGGTACGGGCCCGGCAGTTGGCTGCTGCGCGACGAACGTCGCGTCCGCGGTCTGGCGTGGCTGGGCGTGGTGCTGGCGGCCGGTCTTTCCGTTTTGGTGCTGGTTCCGGGATGGAGCAGCGCGGCCGGCGGGTCGCGGCGGTGGTTGCGCCTTTCGCTGGGGGACGTTGACCTGGGCGTTCAGCCCTCGGAGATCGTCAAGCTGGCGCTCGTCGTCTGGCTGTCGATGTGGCTGGCGGTGCGGGCGGCGCAGCGTCACTCGCTGAAGCGCGTCTTCGGACCGGCGATCCTCGTCGTGGGTGGGTTCCTGGCCCTGGTGGGCATCGAGGATTTCGGCACGGCGGCGCTCATTGCGGCCGTGTGCGGCGCGATGCTGGTGGTGGGCGGTTGCCGCCCGGCGCATCTACTCGGTTCGGCCCTGTTGGGCCTGGGCGGGTTCGCGGTGCTGCTCTTTCGCGAGACGTACCGCATCGACCGACTGACGGCGTTCTGGGATCCGTGGGCCGATCCGCGCGGACTGGGGTACCACTCGATTCAATCGCTGGCGACGATCTCGTCCGGCGGGTGGATCGGCCGCGGGCTGGGCGCGGGCGTGCAGAAGTACGGGTATCTGCCCGAAGCGCGGACGGACTTCATCTATTCGGTCTTCTGCGAGGAAACCGGAGTGATCGGCGGGACGATCGTTCTCGCCCTGTTTGCGACCCTGACGATCGCGGGGATGATCGTCATGCTGCACGCGCGCACGCCGTTCGAGCGCCTGCTGGCGTTCGGCATTACGCTGACCATCGGGCTTCAGGCGGTGATGAACGTGGCGGTGGTCACCGTCTGCGCGCCGACCAAGGGCATCCCGCTTCCGTTCATCTCGGCCGGGGGTTCGGGGATGGTGGTCTTTTGTGCGGCCTGTGGGCTGCTGGTCGCAGTGGCGCGGCGTTCGCAGCCGGAAGAGGGATAGGTCGGGGCGTGCAGAATCCCACACCATCCAGGGGACCGTTGACGATCTGGTTCGCCGCCGGCGGCAGCGGCGGACACCTGTATCCTGCACTGTCCGTGGCGGAAGCGTTACGCCGCCGCGTGCCCGACGTGCGGTGCGCCTTCCTGACCAGCGGAAAAGCGATCGACGGCCAGATCGTCGGCGCCGACTGGGTTCGTTATCCGGTGGACGTGCGGCCGGTGGGTGGAAGTCCTGCGGCGTGGCACGCATGCGCGCTGAGTCTTCTGAGAGAAAGGTCGCGGATGGGCGTGTTCGTCCGGCAGTCGCCGCCCGACGTGCTCTTCGCGGCCGGAGGGATCCACACGATCCCGGTGGTGGTGCAGTGCCAGCGGGCGGGTGTGCCGACGGTGCTGTTCAACCCGGATGCGGCTGCGGGCCGTGCCAATCGAATGCTGGCCCGCTGGGTGCGGCGGGTGTTCGTGCAATGGCCGGTGTCCATCGCCACCTTCCCCGCCGCCTGTCGCGTGGAAGTCACCGGGTGCCCGGTGCGGCCGGCGTTCGGGCGCCTGCAGCGCGGCGACGCGCATCGCGCGCTGGGACTCGATCCATCCAGGCGCACGCTGCTGGTCACGGGGGCGTCGCAGGGGGCGTCTTCGCTCAATCGGCTGGTGGTGTCGCTCACGGATTTCCTGGTGGCGCGCCGTTCGACGTGGCAGGTGCTGCACGTGGCCGGCGCGGCTGATGAAGCGCTCGTGCGCACCGCGTTCGAGCGCGCCGGCATCCCGGGCCGCGTCATCGCCTACACCGAGAAGATGGCCGAGGCGACCACGGCCGCGGACCTGGTGCTGACGCGCGCCGGCGCTTCCACGCTGGCGGAGTTGGCCGCGGCGGGACGTGCGTCGATCCTGCTGCCCTACCCCTACGGGCGCGACCGTCATCAATACCGCAACGCCGCCGTGTTCGTCGGCGCGGGCGCCGCCCGCATGGTGGTCGATCGCGTCGATCCGGCGCTGACGCGGCCCGAACTGGTCCGTTGCCTGGAGCACCTGATGGCGGACGACGACGTCCGGTCGAGGATGGGGCACGCCGCGCACGCGCTGGCCCGCCCCGACGCTGCCGCGACCATCGCCGAATCCCTGTTGAACATGGCGGCCGCGCGCCCGCGCGCCCCGGCCCCTGATTGCATGGAGGAAACGTGCATTGCCACCCGATAGTGGTCTTGTTGCGCTTGCCCGTTCTTCGGCGCGCCGTTCGGCTGAGTCGCCGCGGGGATCCCATGCCCGACCCGGCGCCCGGCCGCGGCCTGACTGCCCTTCGGGTCGTGGAGGCGGTATGAGAGTCGAATCCGAGCCACCCTTCTCCTTCCGCGGCGCACACGTCCACATGATCGGGATCGGCGGGTGCGGCATGAGCGGCGCGGCCGTCATTCTCTCAGCACTGGGAGCCCGCGTCAGCGGCTCGGACGGATTCCCGTTCAGCGGGGTCGGGGCACTGGTGGCGCGCGGCATCAACGTCCATCTGAACCACGACGCCGTTCACCTTCCCCCGCAGGCCGCACTGGTCGTCATCAGCGCCGCCATCCCGCCATCCAACCCCGAGTTGCAGGCGGCGCGTCAGCGCGGCACCCGCGTGATGAAGTATGCCGAACTGCTGGGGCTGCTGATGCGGGAGCGGCAGGGCGTGGCGATCGCCGGCACGCACGGCAAGAGCACCACGACCGCGATGGTGGCGCACGTCTTCCGCACCGCCGGGCTGAATCCGACGCACGTCGTCGGCGCCGCGGCGGAGCAGATCGGCGGCAGCGCCGCACTGGGCGACGGCCCGCACATGATCGTCGAGGCGTGCGAGTTCGACCGTTCCTTCCTTCAGTTCGACCCGGTCTACGGCGCCATCCTGAACGTGGAACGGGACCATCTGGACTGCTACAGGGAGTTCGACGCGCTGGTGGACGCTTTCGCCGCGTTTGCGCAGCGGTTCCATCCCGACGGTCTGCTGGTGTGCAGCGGACAGGATGCGTGCGCACGGCGGGCGTCGGAGGCGGCGCGATGCCGCGTCGAACGGTTCACGATCGAAGGCGACGGTCACTGGAACGCCACCGCCGTTATGTCGCAGGCAGGGCGATACCGCTTCACCGTTCAGTACTCGGGCGTGCGCCGCTTCGACGTCGAGCTGATCATCCCGGGGCTGCACAACGTGGGCAATGCGCTGGCGGCGGCTGCGGTCGCGGACGGCGCCGGCGTGCCGGCGGAGGCGATCACCCGCGGCCTGGGGACGTTCCGTGGCGTCGGCCGGCGACTGACGTTGCGCGGATCGGGTCGCGGCGTGACCATCGTGGACGACTACGCCCACCACCCGACGGAGATCCGTTGCACCATCCAGGCGGCCCAGGGTGCGTACGCGCACCGGCGGACGTGGGTCGTCTTTCAGCCGCACCAGTACAGCCGCACGCGCTACCTGCTCGACGAGTTCGCCGCGTCATTCGGGGGCGTGGATGAAGTGGTCGTCCCGGACGTGTACGATGCTCGTGGCGACGAGACGACCGAGCGCTCGGTCGGTTCGGCGGAACTGGTCCGGCGCATGACCGAGCAAGGCGTCAACGGGCGGTACGTGGCCTCTCTGGATGACGTGACCGAGCACGTCGCCAGCCACGCGGCGGAGGGCGATCTGGTTCTGACGTTGGGTGCAGGTGACGTGTGGAAGGTGGCCAATGGTCTGGTCGAGCGATTCTGCCCGGCAGTTCAGGCGTGATGCCCCGCTGGCGCCGCTCACGTGGTATCGCCTGGGCGGCCCGGCGCGGTACTTGATGACGCCGCGGTCGATCGACGATCTGGTCGCGGCGCGCCGGTTCGCGCGAGAGAACGAGTTGCCGTTCCGCGTCCTCGGCCGCGGGGCGAACGTGCTCGTGCGCGACGAAGGCGTGCCCGGCGTAGTGGTGCATGTCCATAAGGGGGTATTCGCGAAAGTACGCATCGACGGTACTTGTGTGACCGCTGGCGCGGGAGTGGACCTGATGCGGCTCTGTCGCGCGTGCTGCTGCAAGGGCCTGGCAGGGCTGGAAACGCTGGCCGGCATCCCTGCGACGCTGGGCGGCGCAGTCGCCATGAACGCCGGCGGGCGATTCGGTCAGATCAGCGACGTCGTCCGCAGAGTCACGGTTGTCGACGAAACCGGCCGGGAGGCGGTCCGCGGAGTATCCGAACTGGCGTTCGGCTACCGGCGGGCTAACCTCGGGACCGACATCGTGGTCCAGGTAGAGTTGGAGCTGCGCCCGGCCGACGCCGGGGAGCTTCTCCGGCGCCACGACGACATCTGGGAGCTGAAACGAGCTTCCCAACCGTACGGCGAACGAAGCGCCGGCTGCGTGTTCAGGAACCCGCCGGGGCAATCGGCCGGGGCGTTGATCGACCGCGCCGGCTTGAAGGGCATGTGTTGCGGCGGCGCCCGTGTCTCCGATGTACACGCGAACTTCATCGTGACCCGCGGCGATGCGCGCTCAAGCGACGTTATGAGGCTGGCGGATGCGGTCCGCGGGCGGGTGCGGGACAGGTTCGGCGTCGATCTGGAAATGGAGATGGTGATCTGGTGAGACTGCAACCCAGTGCCACGAGCGGCTGACAGTCATGGAGGACCGGCAGAGATGGTGGAATCTGCGTTGTGGAGCGGTGCAGGGGGAACGGGCGATCTGGTGACGGCGGAGTGCATGGACATCACCGTTCTGGCCGGAGGTCCGGGCGTCGAGCGGGAGGTGAGTCTGGAGAGCGGTAGGGCGGTCCACGCGGCTCTGGCCCGCCAGGGGCATCGCGTGTCCTTGTGCGACGTGTCGCCGGACGAACTCTCGGCCCTGCGGCGGCCGGCCGATTTCGTGTTCATCGCGCTGCACGGCGAGTTCGGCGAGGACGGGACGGTTCAGCGGCTTCTGGACGACCTGGGCGTGCCGTATTGCGGCTCGGGCGCGGCCGCTTCCGCGTTGGCGTTCGACAAGCTGCGGTCCAAGGAGATCTTCGCCCGCAATGGCCTGCCGACGCCGGAGTTCCGCTCCGTCCAACGCGGCACACCGCGGGCGGAGTGGGGCGACCTGCCGTTGCCCTGTATGGTGAAGCCGGTGGCGTCGGGAAGCAGCGTGGACGTCATTCGCGCGGACACGCACGACGAGGCGGCGGCGGCGATCGACCGAGTCCTGGCCCACACCGGGCGGGCGCTGATCGAGCGTTACGTCCAGGGCGTCGAACTGACCGTCGGAATCCTCGGTGACCAGGCCCTGCCCGTGATCGAGATCCGCACGCGCCGCCCCTTCTACGACTACCAGGCCAAGTACGTCGACGACGACACGCAGTACCTCTTCGACATCGACCTGCCGGCGGAATTGTCGGCGCACGTGCAGGCGTTGAGTCTGCGCGCCCATCGACACCTGGGCTGCCGCGCCTTCTCGCGGGCGGACTGGCTGGTCGACCGGCGGACGTTTCAGCCGTACCTGCTGGAAATCAACACCATTCCGGGGTTTACGGGTCATTCGCTGTTGCCCAAGGCGGCCGCGCGGGTGGGCATCGACTTCGATACCCTCTGCGTGAAGATCGTGGAACTGTCGCTTTCGGAACGGTCGCCGGTCAGAGTCCTGAGCATGGCGCCGGTGGGATAGCGGACGGCCGCACCGCCGCTGAGGCGCTCGCCGTTCCCGCCGTTCGGCCATCCGATGGGGACGGCGGGATCGCCGTTGCCCGAATGGAACACGCGTCGGCGGGGCCATAGCATCAAACCACGGTTGCGGTCGCTCGCGTGCCGCGTTACCAATGGAAACCGCGGCTCGGGCTGACGCCGGAGGTGACCTGCGCCGCGGCAACGTCAGAAACCGATGGCACGACGAGCCGGAAAACAAAGGCCACAAGCGGCCGTTGTCAGGTCGCCGCGCCTGGCCGCGCGACTGATGGGGTGGAAGGCGCGCCCGTGGCTGCTGCGCGGGTTGGGGGTGGTCATGGTCGCGGCCGCGGTGGTGGCCGGCGCGATGGCGCTGGATCGTCGCGTCGACGGCATGTTGCTCTCCGACGCGCCACCGCAGTTCCCCGTCATCTTCCCCGGATCGCCGCCCGTCATCGCCAACCTGGCCAAGCGCGAGTTGCTGGCGTCGCTGACGGGGTTGCGGGCGGAGCCGTGGCTCGAGACCGACCTTTGTCGACGGATGGCAGGCGCCGTCGGCACGTCCGGCTGGGTCAAGGTGGTGCGCAACGTACGGCGCCGCGCGGACGGCGCCTTCGAGGTGAACTGCGAGTATCGCACGCCGGTCGCCATGGTCCAACAACCGCAGGGATACGTGCTCGTCGACGCCGAGCGGGTTCGATTGCCGGGCGTTTACGCTTATCATGAATCCTGGGTCGTGATCGACGGCGTAGAGGCGTCGCCGCCGCCGGCTGGGACTGTGTGGCCGGGAGACGACCTGGCGGCCGGGATCGCGCTGGTGCTGTGGTTGTCGGACGAGCCGTTCGCCCGTCAAGTGACCGCCGTCCTGGTCGGCAACTACGACGGCCGGGTCGATCCGCACCGCAGCCACGTCGAGCTGGCCACCGATCGGGCCGGGGGGCGCATTCGATGGGGTTCGGCCCCCGGTCGCGAACTGGAGGAGAACAGCCTGGCGGCCAAGACGGCCATCCTGCGGGCCAACTTCGCCCGCACCGGACGACTCGACGCCAGTTACCCCGTCATCGACGTCGCCACCTTTCCGGACCGATTTACGGTTCCCGGTTAGGGGCGTCCGGTAGAGCGTGTGCCGGCGTGGAACAGGGCCGATTCCCGGCCGGGTGCGAGGCGGGAGGCCGCTTTTTGTGGCACACTCCGCCGACGGGCGGGCCGATAGAGTGGAGAATGGACTGCCGTCCGAGGCTTGGGTATTCGTGCGCAAAGGTTTGTTGAATAAAGGCTTACATGCGCGAGACGTTGACTCACGCGCGCAGCGCTGCTAGCATGTACCGAAAGCGTCCCGAACGGGCGTCTGTGACCCGACCCGCACGCCTTATAGACGAGTTCGGCGCGGTACAAGCGCTCCGCGCGGGTGGCGCGGTGGAGTTACACGGCTTGTTCGCGGCCGGCGGGTGTGCCGGATCGGACGTCGGCTCGGCGGCCGGATAGGGAGAATCGATGATGGCCCAGGCGGATAACCTACTGGCGCTGATTGACCAGCGCATCGACGCTGAACGCTTTCGCGAGCACCACTGGGAAGGCACCTTCCAGGACTACCTTGAACTGGTCGCCCGACAGCCGGCGGTAGCACGCAACGCGTTTCAGCGCGTCTACGACATGATCATGCACTTCGGCACGGAGCGCTACACGCGCTTCCGTCAGGACTTCATCCGATACAAGTTCTTCTCGGACCCGATCGGTCATGGGAAGGACGCGGTCTACGGGCTGGACCGGCCGCTGATGAACCTGGTCGACTTTTTCAAGTCGGCCGCCCACGGCTACGGCACCGAGCGCCGCATCCTGCTGCTGCACGGGCCGGTTGGTTCGTCCAAGAGCACCATCACCCGCCTGCTGAAGAAGGGCCTGGAGTACTACTCCAAGCTCGACGAGGGGGCGCTCTATTCCTTCTGCTGGCACATCCCCGATGAGAACGGCCGCATTCACGTCCACGAGTGCCCCATGCTGGAGGAGCCGCTCAAGCTGGTGCCGGAGGAAGCGCGGGCCGACCTGCTGGCGGCGCTCAACGAGGGGCGACCCGAGCGCGAGCAGACCCGCATCGACGGCGCCCTCGATCCCTTCTGCCGCCGCATGTTCGACGACCTGCTGATCAAATACGGCGGCGACTGGCGCAAGGTCATGGAACACGTGCGCGTCCGGCGCGTGATCCTCAGCGAGAAGGACCGCCGCGGCATCGGGACGTTCCAGCCCAAGGACGAGAAGAACCAGGACTCGACCGAGTTGACGGGCGACATCAACTACCGCAAGATCGCCGAGTACGGCAGCGACAGCGACCCGCGGGCGTTCAACTTCGACGGCGAACTCAACATCGCCAACCGCGGCATCTGCGAGTTCATCGAAGTTCTCAAGCTGGACGTGGCGTTTCTGTATGATCTGCTGGGGGCGTCGCAGGAGCACGTCATCAAGCCGAAGAAGTTCGCCCAGACCGACATCGACGAGGTCATCATCGGCCATACGAACGAGCCGGAGTACCGCAAGCTCCAGTCGAATGAGCTGATGGAGGCGTTCCGCGACCGGACCATCAAGATCGACGTGCCCTACAACATCCGTCTGGATGATGAGATCGCCATCTATCAGAAAGACTTCAACAAGGAGCGCATCCGCGGCATCCACATCGCGCCGCACACCATCGACACGGCGGCCATGTGGGCGGTGCTGACGCGGCTGGAGGAGCCCAAGAAGGCGGGCCTGACGCTGCTGCAGAAGCTGAAGCTCTACAACGGCAAGAGCATCCCCAACTTCACCGAGGACTCGGTCCGGGAGCTGCGCGAGGAAGCGGGCCGCGAAGGCATGCAGGGCATCAGCCCGCGCTACATTCAGGACAAGCTCAGCAACTCGCTGGTGAGCGACCAGGCCCTGCAGGAAAAGTGCATCAACCCCTTCATGGTGATGAACGAACTGGAATCAGGGTTGAGCCACCACAGCTTGATCAACGACGAGGACACCAAGAAGCGCTACAAGGAGCTGCTGGGAGTCGTGCGCGAGGAATACGAAGACACGCTCAAATCGGAAGTGCAGCGCGCCATCAGCGCGGACGAGGACGCGATCAAGCGGCTCTGCTCGAACTACATCGAGAACGTCCGCGCCTACACCCAGCACGAGAAGGTGCGCAACAAATACACCGGACGCGACGAGGAGCCGGACGAGCGGCTGATGCGGTCGATCGAGGAGAAGATCGACATCCCCGACAGCCGCAAGGACGACTTCCGCCACGAGATCATGAACTACATCGGCGCCCTGGCGCTGGACGGCAAGATGTTTGACTACCGCACCAACGCCCGGCTGCACAAGGCGCTGGAGCTGAAGCTGTTCGAGGACCAGCGCGACACCATCAAGCTCAAGAACGTAGTCTCCGGCGTGGTGGACGACGAGACGCAGGCGAAGATCGACGTCGTCAAGCAGCGGCTGATCAAGTACTTCGGCTACAATGAGACCAGCGCGACGGACGTGCTGAACTACGTGGCGAGCATTTTCGCACGGGGGGACAGTAAGAAGGAAGATTGATGATGCGTGAACTGTGCGTTCAGCCTTGACGCAGCGCCATGTTGTTGCAGATCGACAAAGACCATCGCCGCTTCAAAAAGATCGTCACGGGCAAGATCCGTGAGGACCTGCGCAAGTTCATTACGCGCGGGGAATTGCTGGGGCGGGAGGGCAGGAAGCTCATCAGCATCCCGGTGCCCGGCATCGACACGCCGCACTTCCGCTACGGCGACAACAACGACGCGGGGGTCGGCAGCGGGCCGGCCAGCCCCGGCGACAAGGTGGGCAGCGACGGCGAGGGCGTCGGGCCGGGCGGCACGGAGCCGGGCAGCCACATCCTGGAAGTGGAGGTGAGCCTCGACGAGCTGGCGGACATCCTCGGCGAGGAGCTGCAGCTTCCCCGCATCGAACCGAAGGGCAGGCACAACATCACCGCCCGGCGCGACCGCTACAGCGGCATCCGCCAGTCGGGGCCGGAATCCCTGCGGCACTTCAAGCGCACGTTCCGCCGGGCGCTGCGGCGGCAGATCATGAGCGGCGTCTACGATCCCCAGAACCCGCGCATCATCTTCGAGCGCCGCGACAAGATGTACCGGAGCTGGAAGACGGTGCTCAAGCCGCAGTCCAACGCGGTCATCATCTACATGATGGACGTCTCCGGCTCCATGGGCCGTGAGCAGAAGGAACTGGTGCGACTGGAGGCGTTCTGGATCGACGCCTGGCTGCGCCGCAACTACGAGGGAATCGAGAGCCGCTACATCGTCCACGACGTCCGCGCCGGTGAGGTCGACCGCGAGACGTTCTTCCACCTGCGCGAGGACGGCGGCACCCGCATCAGCAGCGCCTTCCGCCTGGCCCAGGACATCATCGAGAACAACTATGCCCCCAGCGAGTGGAACATCTACCTGTTCCATTTCTCCGACGGCGACAACAGCAGCGAGTCGGACAGCCGCGAGTGCTGCCGCATGGTGCGCGAGAACCTGCTGCCCGCCATCAACATGTTCGGTTACTGCCAGGTGGCCAGTGCCTATGGCAGCGGGAACTTCATCAACGTCATCCACGAGCACCTGGCCGATCAGGAGGCGGTCGTCACCAGCCGCGTCAACGCCAAGGACGACATCTACGACAGCATCAAGACGTTTTTCTCCGCCGGACGGTGAGCGGCGCAGGCGGCACTGGATGACATGATCCGCACGCTACCCAACGAGATCGCCGAACAGGCCGAGATCATCGCCGAGCACGCCCGCCGCGAGGGCCTGGACTTCTACCCCACGGCGTTCGAGCTGCTCTCCAGCGAGCAGATCAGCCAGGTGGCGGCCTACGGCGGCTTTCCGCAGCGCTACCCGCACTGGCGCTTCGGCATGGAGTTCGAGAAGCTCCGCAAGCAGCACCGCTACGGCCTGAGCCGGATTTACGAGATGGTGATCAACACCAACCCGTGCTACGCCTATCTGCTGGACGACAACGGGCTGGTGGACCACAAGACCGTCATCGCCCACGTCTACGGCCACTGCGATTTTTTCAAGAACAACGTGTGGTTCAGCAAGACGAACCGCAAGATGATGGACGAGATGGCCAACCACGCCACCCGCGTGCGGCGCTACGTGGACCGCCTGGGCATCGAGCGGGTCGAAACGTTCGTCGACACCTGCCTGGCGCTGGACAACCTCATCGACCCGCACTCGCTCTTCATGCGCCGCGAGGACATGAGGGAAAAAAAGAGGGTCAAAGAGCCCGAGCCCTCGGAGCACGAGGCGACCCGGTTCCCGGCGAAACGGTACATGGAGGACTGGATCAACCCCCCCCAGCGCCTGGTGCAGGAGCGGGAGCAGCGGCGCAAGTCCGCCGAGGAGGTGGTCACGCGCTTCCCGGTCCGGCCGACGCGCGACGTGATGCTCTTTCTGCTGGAGAACGCTCCCCTGGCCGACTGGCAGGCGGACGTGCTGTCCATCATCCGGGAGGAGGCGTATTACTTCGCCCCGCAGGGCCAGACCAAGATCATGAATGAGGGGTGGGCCAGCTACTGGCACTCCACCATCATGACCAACTACGTGTTACAGGCGGACGAACTGATCACCTACTGCGAGCACCACTCCGGCACGCTGGCCACCTCGCCGGGCCGGCTCAACCCGTACAAGCTGGGCATCGAGCTGTTCCGCGACGTGGAGCACCGCTGGAACACCGACCGCTACGGCAAGGAATACGACGAGTGCGAGGACATGGCCGCCCGGCGGGCGTGGGGGCGGGACAAGGCGCCCAGGGGCCGGGTGGTGGGCCGCGGCTCACCGGGCCGCGAGAAGATCTACGAAGTCCGCCGCATCCACAACGACCTGACGTTCATCGACGAGTTCCTCACCCCGGAGTTCGTGGACGACCAGAAGCTCTACCATTACCGCCAGGACCCCAACACCGGCAAGATGGTCATCGTCAACCGGGACTTCCGCAAGATCAAGAAGCAGATGCTGTTCATGCTGACGAACCACATGCAGCCGTACATCTACGTGCTGGACGGCAACTTCCGCAACCGGGGCGAGCTGCTGCTGGGTCATCAGCACGTCGGCGTCGATCTGGACATCAAGTACGCCACCGCGACGCTCAAGGAACTGCAGACGATCTGGAAGCGGCCGGTACACATCCAGGCCCGCATCGACGACGACACGATGCTCTTCACCCACGACGGCGAGACATCAACCCAGCAGCGGCTGGAGACGCCGCTGCACGAGTTCGCCGGCTGAGGACCGAGCCCGGCTGAAACACACGAACACCTGCGCCTTGGTCACCCCGCTTAGATCATAGTCGACCTGGGTGAGGCGGTGCAAGCCGTCGTAGTCAGTGCGTCGCCTCTGAGCGTCTGGGTGCTTCCGCCTCTGAGCGAGCCGCGTGGCTTCACCCCGCGCGGATATTCCGGCTCAGCACGGTACGCCAACTGACCACATCCCTTCGATCGCCGCGGGGCGCGCCGCCAGAAGCGCGCCTCCTGCCGCACCCCAGGGCCCTCGCATTTCCAGTGCGCCGTGCAATCAAGCAATCAGAAACGTCAATCGCGAAAACGGACGCCGTACTATGCCGAACCTCCGCGCGGGCTGAAGCCACGCGGCTCGCTACGGAGAACCCATCGACGTTGGCCCCGCCGCCGCGACGGGGGTCAATCTCCAGCCGGCTGCCGACGTTGTCGAAGCTGTAGTCGTACCGCGCCAGCGTGTCGAGTTCGGCCCCGTCGAACCAGTTGCGGTTCTTGACCTGGTCGATACGCCGGTGCTCGTCGTACGTCGGGATTTAGTCGAGGTAGAGGTCGGACGTGGCGATCCCGGACGCTTCGTGCCGGTACGTCGTCGTGATCTGCCGCTTGTTCAGCAGCCGGCCGGTGTAGCTGTAGCTGATCAGGTCGAGGAAGCCGCCCGGCGTGCCGCCGTCGAGGGCGAAACGGCCCTTGACCGTCGTGTTCTGCGAGAGTTCGTCGTAGGCCTACGCCAGCGACAGCGACGCAGGGCTGGATCGTGTGCTTAACAAACCCCGACCCCTCGCTATGATACCCCCACCATGATGGGCCTGCTGCACAGCGCAACGTTCGTCGGCATCGAGGCGGTCCACGTCGAGGTGGAGGTGGACGTGGCCGGTCATGCGTTCGGGCCGCCTTCGATCGTCGGGCTGCCGGACGCGGCCGTGCGCGAGAGCCTCGAACGGGTGCAGGCGGCCATCGGCAATTCCGGGTTCGAGTTCCCCCGCAACAAGGCGGTCATCAACCTCGCCCCGGCCGACGTGCGCAAGGAAGGCCCCGCGTTCGACCTGCCCATCGCCATCGCTGTGTTGATGGCCAACGGCGACGTCGCCAGCGACAGGACCAGCTCGGTGCTGATCGCGGGGGAACTGGCCCTGGATGGGCGGGTGAGGCCGATCAAAGGCACGCTCTCTGCCGCGATGCTGGCCAAGGAATCGGGCCTGACCAAGCTCATCGTGCCGGAGTTGAACGCGCGCGAAGCGGCTGTGGTCGACGGCGTCGACGTGCTGCCGGTTTCCAGTCTGACGCAGGCGATCGGGTACCTGTCCGGCTCGCTGGAACTCGACCCGGTCAGCGTCGACCTGAACGCCATGTTCACCGAGGCCGGCGTCTACGACTGCGACTTCTCCGACGTCCGCGGACAGGAGCACGCCAAGCGGGCCATGACGGTGGCCGCGGCCGGGGGACACAACGTGCTGCTGATCGGCCCGCCCGGCAGCGGCAAGACCATGCTGGCCAAGCGCATCCCCACCATCATGCCGCCGCTGACGCTGGAGGAATCGCTGGAGACCACGCGGATTCACTCCGTCTCGGGCGAACTGCCCCACGGCACGGCCCTGCTGGCCACCCGCCCCGTGCGCACGCCGCACCATTCCGCCAGCACGGCCGCCCTCGTTGGGGGGGGGACGATCCCGAAGGCGGGCGAGGTGTCGCTGGCCCATCACGGGGTGCTGTTTCTGGATGAACTGCCGGAGTTCTCGCGGCGGACCCTGGAGGCGATGCGGCAGCCGCTGGAGGACGCGGCCGTGACCATCGCCCGCTCCCACGCCACGGTCAGCTTCCCCGCCTCGTTCATGCTGATCGCCGCGATGAACCCCTGCCCCTGCGGCTACTTCACCGACCCGCGGCGCAAGTGCAAGTGCAACCCGCTGGCGATCGACCGGTACCTGTCGCAGATCAGCGGCCCGCTGATCGACCGGCTGGACATCCACATCGAAGTCCCGGCCGTGCCGTTCACCGAGCTGCGCTCGCGCAAAGACGGCACGTCGAGCACGCAGATGTCCGACCAGGTCCGTGCCGCCCGCCAGCGCCAGCGCTCCCGCTTCGCCGACGACGGCCGCCTGTGCAACGCCCGCATGACGTCTCGCAAGATCCGTGAGTTCTGCCCCATCGACGCCGCCGGCGAGGCCGTCCTGCGCCAGGCCATCGCCGAACTGGGCCTCTCCGCCCGGGCCCACGACAAAGTGCTGCGCGTGGCCCGGACGATCGCGGACCTGTCGGATGCCGACGCAATTCATCCGGATCACCTGATGGAGGCGATTCACTATCGGAGGCTGGATCGGCAGTTGTGAGGAAAAGGTGTCAGGATGATTTTTCGATTCCTCAAGCTGGGAGGCGGCTGGCGAGGTGTAACGATGCTCACGGGACGAGACGGCTCCACGCGCGATGAAAAATCATCCTGACACCTTTTCCCTTTTCATTGCCCATGGACAACGAAGCCAAGAGCACCGGCGGTGACGGCAAGGACGGCTCAGAACAGGAGGAGCGTCATCGGTTTTCGAAGTATGTGTCGCGGCAACGCTACATTGCACTGTTGTACATGGCCGGTGCGGCCCTCATCGTTCCGCTGCTGAGGAACGGCATCGTCGGGTTCCTTTTCTTTGCCGGTGTGACGTTCTGGAGGTGCAATGCATACGTGAGGATCCGTTGCCCTCGCTGCGGGGAGCTGTACTTCTGGTCAGACTTTGGGTTCTGCGCCTGGCGGAGAACCTGTGGGCAATGTCACTGGCGCGGTGATGACGAGGAGCCGTGAGGGAAACAGGCGGTGTCGAAATGATCTGCTGGGCGGCGCCTTAAGACCTTTTTCTGACTTGCGACAGTTGATTGCGATCCTGCGCAATACGCCGTGTCGTCGCAGGGGGTTGCCCGTTCATCCTCACGCGTCCCCCCAATCCGGCAATTCTTGCCGATCCCCCCGTGGCAAGGGCCTGACGCACCTGCAGCGCCGCGGGACGCCACAAGGGTTCAAGATTTCCGCGGGCGCCCGCCGATACGACCCGCCAGGCGCCCGCGGGCGCATTATCCGAGCGGTTCGCGCGGAGTTACGGAGGATTCGTCGTGGATTCACGCCTGCTCCTGGGTGACGTCGGCCGAGCGATCTTGGACCACGGTCTTCCGGCCGCAGACGCGGACGAGGGTGATTGCGGCGCTGGGGGCTGGCGCGCCAGCGTGGCCGCGTGCCTGCTGGCGGTACTGGCCGCGCTCTACCACGCGGACAGCGCGGTGGCGCAGGTGGTCCGGGGCGCGACGGATGACGGCCACGTGAGGATCGTCTGGGAGTACGATCTCCAGCACGCCACCGGCGAGCTGGTGATCGAAAACCTCGACCATGAGCTGGAACACGGCGAGCAACTCTACCTGAAGGACCTGATTCCCTACGGCGTCCGAGCGCTGCGCTACGACGATGAGGTCGTTCAGATCAGCCAGTGCCAGGCGAGTGCCGCCATCCCCATCCACGCGTTCGCCGCACTGCCCCCGGGCGACGCCACGCAGATCAACTTCCAACTGCCGACCCCGAACTGGGAGATTGCGATCGGCCCTGGACCGCTGGACTACGGCGACGGCTTCCTGCTCAGTGCGACCAGTTGTTTGCGTCTGCCGCTGGCGACGTTGACGAACTACGTGACCGTCCGGCCGATCGAACAGGTGACCTGCAATCCCGCCGACGTGGACAACGACGGCGACGTCGACCTGGCCGACTACGCGGAGTTCCAGAACCGCTACACGGGGCCGACTCGGTAGGCAGAAACGTCCACCGGCGGCGTGTGACAGGATGGTGGGCAGCGCCATGGGGGCCGCGGCTCATTGTAGTGCATGATTGCCGCGTGCCTGGAGGCGGCGGCGATCTCGGCAGGGATGGGGCGGGAAAGACGCCTGCACCACACCGCGCCCGCAAACGATCAGAAACGGAAGGCGAAAACGTTATGAGCAGGCACGTCGTCGTGATGGTCTTGATCGTGACGGGGCTTGGGACGTCGGCGGCGGGCGACGTGATTTACGTTGACCGCAGCGCGCCGCCCGGTGGAAACGGGCGGAGCTGGGACGCGGCGTTCAAGGAGCTGTACGACGCTTTGGGTGCGGCCCGGCCGGGAGACGAGTTATGGGTGGCGAAGGGATCCTATCCCCCGGGGACACAGGGGCAGGGGCGTTTCGCGACGCTGCGATTGAAGGATGATGTCGCCCTTTACGGCGGTTTCGTCGGCGTCGAAGCCGAGCGAGAGGAGCGTGACCCGCAAACGAACCGGACGGAAATCGCGGGCAACTTCTATTGGAGCTACCACGTTGTCACCGCCAGCGGCACCGGGCCGGGTGCGGTGCTCGACGGGTTTGTGATCCGACGCGGGCGGGCGAACGGAGCGGGAACCCTCAGCCGCGGCGGCGGCATGTTGATCATGGCCGGAAGTCCCATCATCGCCAACTGCCTCTTCGAATACAACGAGGCCGAGGAGGGGGCCGCCATATACATGAGCGAGGCCAGCCGCCCCGAAATACGCGCGTGCCGCTTCTTTTGGAATGACGCTTCCAACCTGGGCGGCGCGATCATGAACGTCGGGAGCAGCCCGACGGTGCTCGCTTGCCATTTCGAGACTAACCACGGCGACCGCTTCGGCCGCGGCGGCGGCGGCGGGGGCATCGCCAACTGGGGCGCCGACAGCGCGGCGATCGTGTCCGACTCGGTGTTCCTGAGCAACCACGGATCCGTCGGTGGTGCGGTGTTGGCCGTGGCCGGCGCTCGGCCCGCGCTGACCAGGTGCTGGTTCGAAGGGAACAGCGCCTCGCTGGGCGGCGCCGTGTGCCTGTTCGCCGGCAGTCAGGCATTGATTTCCGACTGTCAATTCGAGCGGAACTGGGGCAGGACGGTCGGGGGCGGAGGCATCGCCCTTCGCCAGGAGAGCAGCGCTGATCTTGCCAGGTGCGTGTTCTCGAACAACTTCGGTTCGACGGGAGGGGGAGGCATGCGCATCGAGGGAGGTTCTCGTGCACAGGTGATCGACACGTTCTTTCTCAACAATTCGGCGTCATACGGATCCGGCGGCGGAATCTACGCGCGATCTGCCGACTCGTTTGTCGTCAACTGCCTGTTCGGTGACAACACCGCCATCGACGGCGCGGCCCTCGACGCCTTCTTCGACCCGTTGACGCTCATCAATTGCACGGTGGCGGACAACGAGGCCTCGAACCGCGGCGGCGGCGTTCGTCTCGGGCGAGACTCCCGCGTCGTCAGTTCTATCCTCTGGGGAAACCGCGACAGCATGGGGGAAGGAGAGCCGGCACAGATCCAGGGCCAGTTCGGTGAAGTCCATGTAGACTACTCCAATGTGCAGGGCTGGACGGGCAACTTCGGCGGCGAGGGCAATCACGGGCTCGACCCGAGATTCCGCAGCATCGAAGATGGCGACTACCATCTGGCCGAGGGCTCGCCATGCATCGACGGGGCCGACAACCTCTCCGTGCCGGAAGGCGTGGAGGTGGATCTTGACGGCGCGCCGCGTTTCGTGGACAACCCCCACTCCCCCGACGTGGGCCGGGGCGAGCCGCCGCTGGTCGACATGGGCGCTTATGAAAACCAGTCCGCGGGGCCGGAGTGTACCGGGCGGGAGAAGCTGGCCGCCCGCTGCCGGCAGCGCCGTCGATCGCGCGTGGTCATGGCGGTGGCCAAGCGCGTGGAGCCGGGCGCGCGCGTGACGTTTCGGCTCGACGACGATCCGAACACCGACGTGGTCGTCCTCATCAGCCCGAAGGGAAAGGCCAAAGTCAGGTTCGCGGACGTGCAGCCCGGCGTTCACGCGGTACGCCTGCTGGAATGCCCGTTGAGAGCCCAGGCCGAGTGCCCGTAAGGGCTGCGCCACGATGCCGTCGTCTTGCCGCACGCAGCGGTTCAGCGAGGGGCCGCTGTCCAGACCACGCGGGCGCCGTCGGCAGCGCTGACGCTGAGCAGCCGTGCCGGGGTCGGATGATCGTTGTCGTATCGCGACTTGAACGCCTTTCGCAGCCCGGGCAGGCACGCCGCATCCGCCAGCGCCATCGCACAACCGCCGAACCCCCCACCGGTCATGCGGGCGCCGTAGACGCCGTCAATGGACTCGGCAGTTTCCACGGCGGCGTCCAGTTCGGGACAGCTCACTTCGTAGTCGTCGCGCAGCGACCGGTGGGACTCGCTCATCAGCCGGCCGAGTTCGTGCAGATCGCCGCGCTCCAACGCAACGACCGCACCATGCACTCGTTCGTTCTCAGTCACAACGTGCCGCACGCGGCGGGCGAGCGTCGACGGACGCTCTTCCCGCCCTTGCGTAGCACGGTCTGTGGCGGCGTCAACGGTGGCGGCGGAGTCGAGCGCGGCGGCGTACTCGTCAAGCCGGTCCACGGTCAGCTTTCGCAGCGACGTGACGTGCGGGTCGAGCCGGTTCAGCGTCCGCACGGCCAACTCACAGTCGAGGCGGCGGCGGGCGTATTCGCCGGCCGCGATGGCGTGGCGGACGCCGGTGTCGATCACCACGATGCGGGCTGTACCGAGATTCAGCGGGATGTGCCGCGTCTTGATGGACTCGCAGTCGATCAGCAGCGCGTGGCCCGCCCGGGCCATGGTGCAGCAGAGTTGGTCCATCACGCCGCACGGTGCGCCGGCGTAGTCCTGCTCCGCCTTGCGGCACAGCGCGGCCAGCTCAAGGTCGGACAAGTCGTCGGCCAGCGAGCCGCGGGCTTCAGCCCGCGCGGATTCGCCGGTTTCGACGCGGCCACGAGTTGCGCACGGCGGTCCAAACGCGTCAACCTCCCGGTTCCGCTTCGTGGCGATCCGGCGGGCGGCGGGCTCGCACCACAGTTCCAGCAGCGCCTTCGCCACGCCGACCTCCAGGGCGGCCGAACTCGACAAGCCCGCGCCGATCGGCAGATCGCCTTCGATGAGCAGGTCTGCGCCGACAACGGCGCCGCGGCCGCGGTGGTTCACCAACCGACGCGCCGCCAGCGCCGCCACGCCGGCGACGTATCGCCCCCATCGAGGCAGCGCGGCGACGGCGGGCGCGTTCGATGCCGCCCGGTCCAGGATGGACGGGGGGAGCTCGAGGGATTCACCCAAGCAGGCCGAGTAGACGCGGATGCTCCGATCCGGGCGCGCGGCGGCGGACACGGACAACGCCAGGTCGATTGCAAGCGGCAGCACCAATCCGTCGTTGTAGTCGGTGTGCTCTCCTATGAGGTTGACGCGGCCCGGCGCCCGCACGACGCACGCCGGCGGACGGCCGAAGCGGCGTTCGAAGTCATGGTGGAACGGTGTGTCGGTCATTCTCACATTCGTCTAGGCTGGCGCCTGCGCATTGCGTACTATCAGATTCCACGCCGCCACGGTATCGCGCGCCGCCGCCCCTCCGGGGCGGAAGGGAGAAAAAGGGGACGCTTCCCACGGGTTCCGTTCCGCCCGCCTGACGGCGGTCGTCGCTCCACCCGTGGCTACAGTCCTTGGCCCCTCCGGGGCCGGTCGAATGCGGTTGCACATCTGAATCCCGGCTCGCGCTGCTGTTCGGATCAGAGCCGCTGGGAGTCCGCTCCCTCACGGTCGCGGTTCGGATCGGAGGGCCGCTCCCTCACGGCCGCGGAACGGACCGGGGCGCCGCTCGCCGGGTGCTCCCTTATCCACCTGCGACGGACGATTCGGATGGTCCGGGTTCCGCCGCCTCATCCTCGTTCACATCAACCGAATCCCAATCCGGGTGCAACAACTTCGCGATCGCCTCGATCACATCCGGATAGCGCGGCGACGGGATCAGCGCGTTGTTCAACTCATCTCCTACGAAATAAATCCGGCCGTTCGCCAGCGCCGGCGTCGGACCGACGCGCCGCCACTGCTCCAGCATCTGCTGCCTCAATGCGTCGGTCAGATGTACCTCGGGCATCAACTCGATGATGACGTCGGGCCGGCCGGTAAGGACCGATTCCATGCTGACCGTCGGATATGCCATGTCGGTGTCTCCGTAGAGGTTCCGGCCGCCGGCCAGGTCGATGAGTTCATCCACGTAGGTTCCCGGTCCCGCAGTGAATACGTCTTCCAGCTCCGCCGGGTCACGGGCAAGCGTCATCAGCACGCGCGGCCGCGGCCGGCTGCTCAGGACGGCCGCCACGCGCCGGCGGATCGACGCGATCCGCTCGTGGAAGCGCTGCTCGACCTCGGCCGCGGCCTCCTCGCGCCCGGTGATGCGTCCCAGTTCGCGCGTGCAGCGCGGGATGTCCGCCAGCCGCTCGGTCGGGTCGTGATAGACGCGCACGCCCAGCCGCCGGCAGAGGTGCTCGACGTCGTCGCTGCGTCCCCGGAGCACGACCAGGTCCGGCCGCAGGGTCGTGATGCGCTCCAGGTCGGGGTCAAACAGCCCGCCGACCCGCGGCCGGCTGGCCAGTTCCGGCGGAAAGACGCAGAACCTGTCCACCCCCACGATCGCGTCGCCGGCGCCGACGGCGCAGAGGATCTCGGCCGAATTGGGGGCGATGGTGATGATCCGGGTGGGGATGGGGCCGCCGGCATCGCCCGGCTCGGCAACGGTGGGCGTCCTGCCAACCGACGGGACGGCGTCGCCGAGGGCGCCGGAGGGGGGCGACGTGGGACCCTCGTGCGGGCGGCACGGGCGGATCACCAGCACGCCGGCCACAATCGCACCGACCACAACGATCCAACCGATCCAGCGAGCAGGCGACATGGGGTTCCTTGAATGACCGTGCGCGATGATCCGCCGCGAGCCAGCCGCGGGCTTGAATGCCGCGCGGATTCTCCGCATTCGCCGCGGGCACAGATCGGGCACGGCGAAACAGGCGACTCACCCGCAGCGGTGCTCGCGGTGGTGCGTGTACCATATCACGATGGGCGATGGGCGGCGACCTCTAAGACGGTGCGTCCGGGCGGGCTTCAAGCCCGCGGCTCGCTGCCGGCGCGTGTTCGCGCACGGCGCCCTGGCGGACGCCGACTGGCGCCGCCTCGCGGCCGGAACTCGCCGTCCGAATCCGCCGCGTTGGCAAAGTCGCACATGCGCTCCAGCCGCGTCGGCAGTTGCTCCGCAGGCGGTGGGACGTGCATCACTTCGTTATCGCGTGCGTCCACGACCAGAACGTTCTCATCCGGCCGCCGCAACCGCCCCGAGTCGCCGTCATCTTCGAACGTGCCGGCCGTGACGCGGCGGTGAATGTCGAGGACGAATTCCGGTGAGAGTGGCCGATCCTTCTGGTCCCGCAGCCAGGTGATGGTCTGATCGTTGTTCAGGATCATGCGCTCGGACGTCGTCCGCGGCTTGCGGCCGGTTTTGAGCAGCTCCCGGGCGACCTTTCGCGTGGTGCTGGCCCCTTCAAGCTGGCTGGACGCGATCGCTTCGTTCGTCAGCGACCGCAGGACGTATCGATCGCGCTGCTCGCGAAACTGCCCGCTGCCCGCGCCGATCGTGCCGCCGATTTCGAGGTCGTTGGAATGCAGCTCAGCGGCCACGGAATCCGTCAAGACGAAGGCAAAGGGCTTGTCGGAGACGTCAACCAGGCCGGCGATACGCCGATGCCGGGGACGACTCAGCCTGACGGCGTGCCAAACCGTCTCCGCTGGCAGGTCGCCGGGTGTCGGCCGCCGTCGAAGGTCGTCCCAACTCCAGTAGCTCTTGTTGGCGCGTTCGACCACGGCCCGCACATCCGGTCTTTCCAGCGCGTCCCGTGCCAACGCTGTCTTTCGGACTGGACTCCCGTCGTGTGAACCCTCGATCACCGTGGTTGGAATCAACTTCGGAGGCGGCGTCGGTTTTCGCATGTCCAGCATCCGAAGTGATTTACGTCAACTACCAAAAACTACCAATCCATCCCAAATCGGTAGTTCTTGGATCGTGGCCGCTCCTTTCGGTGCCGGCAAGTCCCGAACTACCGATTCCGGGCAAATCGGTAAATCGGTAGAGATCGGTAGTTCGGCAATGCCGGCAGTTCCTGGCCGAGGGCGCCCGTCAGCTTGGGGGAGGACGCTTCGCTTCCTTTGGACGTTCCCGTGTTTCCTGGCGCGCTGCACGCTCGATCTCTCCCAACTGGTCGACCGCTTCCGCGAAGTGCTGATCGACCGGCTGCGGCAACGCGGCCTGGTCTGCCCGGAACCGCGCATACTCGGCCTCGGCCTTCAGCTTGGCTGTTTCGTGTGAGACTTTGCCCGCGTGGGTGAGGATCGCACGCCCGCTGATCCGAATGAAGTCATCGAGTTTGGCAATCCAGGCCGCCATTGTCATCGGCTTGCGCTGGAGGGCCTGGAGTTCGGCGAAGTCGAGGTATGCGGACACGATCAGGTTGAGCGCCTGCAACTCGTCCGGCGACAGGTAGTTCTTGGCGATGCTGACGTCGCTTTT
Organism: Phycisphaerales bacterium; assembly: GCA_003597935.1. Classification (GTDB taxonomy): domain Bacteria; phylum Planctomycetota; class Phycisphaerae; order UBA1845; family UBA1845; genus SURF-32. Next base: position 34,847 of record QZJT01000004.1, read on the forward strand.
GCGCGGCTGGTCGCCGGGCCAGTTCGTCAGGCCCATGTTCGCCTTGCCGGCGTCGACGCGATCGTGAACGATCTCCGCGGCGGTCTGGCCGGCGATGGCCCAGTGCACCTTGTTCTGGACCGTCTGGAAAAAGAGCTTGGAGCGCTCGGCGGATGGGTCGTAGTCGATGCTGGTGGCGTAGATGTCGAGGATCTTGCGCCAGAAGACCCGCTCCGACGAGCGGATGTCGCGAATGCGGTCGAGCAGTTCGTCGAAGTACGCCCCGCCCCCGCCGGCCTTGAGCCGCTCATCGTCCATCGTGAACCCTTTCACGATGTACTCGCGCAGCCGCTGCGTCGCCCAGATGCGAAACTGCGTGCCGCGGAGGGATTTGACGCGGTAGCCGACGGAGATAATCACGTCGAGGTTGTAGTGCTCGACCCGGCGTTCGACCTGGCGGCTACCCTCCGTCTGAACCGTCAAGTAATCCTTGACGGTTGCTTCCCGTCGTAACTCGCCTTCGTCAAAGACGTTGCCGATGTGGAGGCTGATGTTTTGCTTCGTCGTCTCGAACAGCTCCGCCATCTGCCGCTGCGTCAGCCACACCGTCTCCTCGTCGAGCCGCACCTGCACCCGAGTCCGACCGTCAGGGGTCTGGTAGAGCAGAAACTCGCCAGAATCGCCGGGGACCAAGTCTGTGGTCATCGCTGCTGTCCTCCGAAACACCGGGACGCGGTTATTCCTCTGCTGCTACGACCGGCGGATCGATCATCATCAATCCTAACAAATACCAACCCGCGTTGTCAAGTCTCCCTGTTAGGTCGGCGCTGGTCGGTTTCCAAGGTCAACCAGCGCCGACAGTCAGCGCAGTCGGAGCGGCAGACACCGGCCCGATGAGCGAATCGGCGACCTGCAATGTCGCCCAGACGCGTGACATAATTGCGGGAGTGTGCCGGGACCGCCCGGCTCCAGCCCGGCGGCCGCTGTTGAGTGGTTCGCAACGCGAACGGCGATCGATCGCGAAGATCCGCGCGGGCTTCCGGCCCGCGCCTCGCTTGAGGCGCGTACAGCTTGATTGGCGCCGCCGCCTCGTCCTTTACTCCCTCATTCCCTGACTCCCTCACTCCCTTCCGCCAACCTACTTCAACCGATCCGGATTCAACCCCTTCAAGTCATCCACCACGAACAGCCCGTCCTTGCGGATCAGCTCATCGTCGAACCAGATCTCGCCGCCGCCGCACTCCGGGGTCTGGATGCAGACCATGTCCCAGTGGACGGCGCTTTTGTTGCCGTTGTTGGCCTCTTCGTAGGCCTGGCCGGGGGTGAAGTGGAACGAGCCTGCGATCTTCTCGTCGAAGAGGATGTCCAGCATCGGCCTGGTGATGTGCGGGTGGAAGCCGATGGCGAACTCGCCGATGTAGCGGGCGCCTTCGTCGGTATCCAGTACGGCGTTGAGATGCTCGGTGTTGGTGCTGGTCGCCTTGACGCACTTGCCTTCGCTGAATTCGAGCCGCACGCCGTCGTGGACGACGCCCTGGTAGAGGGTGCGGGCGTTGAAGCTGACGTGGCCGTTGACGCTCGTTTTCACCGGGCAGGAGAAGACTTCACCGTCGGGGATGTTGAGCTTGCCGTCGCAGGCGATGGCGTTGATGCCCTTGATGGAGAAACGCAGGTCCGTGCCGGGTCCTTTGATGTGGACGCGGTCGGCCTTCTGCGTCCTCTCCTTGAGCGGCTGCATCGCCTTGGCCATCCTGGCGTAGTCCATGGTGCAGACCTGGAAGTAGAAGTCCTCGAAGCCTTCGGTGCTCATGCCCGCCTGCTGCGCCATGGAGGGGTGCGGCCAGCGCAGCACCACCCAGCGCGTCTTGGGCACGCGGATCTGCTGATGGACGCGTTTCCACACGGTGTTCTGGTAGATCTTGTGCTTGTCGGTGGCCACGTCGGACAGTTCCGCGATGTTGGAGCTGCCGCGCATGCCGATGTACGCCTGCACGTTGCTCATTCGCAGCGCCTCGACGTCGGCCATCAGTTCGAATTGCGGCTCTGTGGCGTCTTTCATCAGCGCCCGTTGCACGCGGTTGGCCTTGAGCGTGACCAGCGGATGCGCCCCGGCCGCGCGGGCCCGGCGGACCAGTTCGCAGGTCATCTCGTGCGGGATGTCGATCGCCTCGATGAGGATCTTCTCGCCCTCCTTCATCGCGGTGGAGTATCCGATGAGCACGTCCGCCAGTTTCGCCATTCGAGCGTCGATCATGTCCGTCTCCTTCCCGTCGGTCTTGCGTCAGTCCGCCGGCGCCGCCGGGAGCGCCGTCCGGCCCACTCCCCGACCGGCAGGATACACGCCCTGCGATTCGCGTGCCACGCACGGCACGCCGGCGCCACCGTTCCGCGCTCGAGTGTGTGCCGCGCCGTGGACGCACGTCGCCGGCCGGGCTGGCCAATCGACGCGGCCGCCGCGATACTGCCGCCCATGCCTGCCGACCGCGACGTGCTGCTGTCCGCCCGCGACCTTCACAAGGCTTATCAACTCGGCCGCGTGGACGTGTCCGTGCTCAGGGGCGCCTCGCTCGAGGTCGGGCGGGGGGAGTTCCTGGCGGTGATGGGCCGCAGCGGGTCCGGTAAGAGCACGCTCCTGCACGTGATCGGCGCGCTCGACCCCCCCGACCGCGGCAGCGTCACGCTGGACGGCCAGGACGTCTTCCGAATGCCCCCCCGCGGCCGCGAGCGGATCCGCAACCGCGACATCGGATTCGTCTTCCAGTTCTACCACCTCCTGCCCGAGCTGAACCTGCTGGAGAACGTCCTGGTTCCCGGCATGGTGGGCCGGTCGCTGACGGCCTGGGTGCGGCAGCGCCGCGGGCTGCGGCGCAAGGCGATCGAGCTGCTGGAGAAGCTCGGGCTGGAACACCGTTTGCAACATCGTCCGCGCGAGCTGTCCGGGGGTGAGCGCCAGCGGGTGGCCATCGCCCGGGCGCTGCTCAATGAGCCGCGGCTCTTGCTCGCCGACGAACCGACCGGTAATCTGGATCGAGCGTCGGGGAAGGCGATTCTCGACCATCTGGTCGAGCTGAATGACGGCGGTCAGACCATCGTCATGGTGACGCACGACGCCGATGTCGCGGCCCTGGCGCACCGGTGCGTCCACCTGAAAGAGGGTCAGGTGACCAGCCGGCACGACCCCCGGGATGCGGAACGCCCAGTCCAGTCCGTCAGTCGGAGGTGAATCATGACAACCCTGAGTCCCAGCCGGATGGCGACCCGACAGAACCCCTTCACCCCGAAACCGGAGATGAAGGTCTGGATCGACGGCGAACTGGTCTCGGCGGCGGACGCCAAGGTCAGCGTCTTCGACCACTGCCTGCTGTACGGCGACGGCGTGTTCGAGGGCATCCGCGTCTACAACGGCCGCATCTTCAAGGAGCGCGAGCACATCGAACGGCTCTTCCTCAGCTCCAAGGCGATCCGGCTCGACATGCCCATGACGCGGGAGGAAGTCAGCCGGGCGATGCACGACGCCCTCGAGGCCAACGGCATCACCGGCGACGGCTACATCCGCCTGATCGTCACTCGAGGCCTGGGGGCGCTCGGCATCGCCATCACCAAGGCGGCCTGCCCGTCGGTGATCGTCATCGCCGCTACGATATCGCTCTACCCGCCGGACGTGTACGAGCGCGGCCTGCGCTGCATCACGTCGTCGGTGATGCGGACGCCGCCCAACGCGCTCAGCCCGCGGATCAAGACCTGCAACTACCTCAACAACATCATGGCCAAGTGCGAGGCGATGGACGCAGGCGCCGACGAGGCGGTCATGCTCAACCACGCCGGCCACGTCGCCGAGTGTACCGGCGACAACCTGTTCATCGTCCGCGACGACAAGCTCTACACGCCGCCGACGAGTTCCGGCATCCTGGAGGGCATCACCCGTGCGGTGGCGATCGAGCTGGCCCGCAAGCGCGGCCACCACGTCGAGGAGAAGATGCTGCTCTGTTTCGACATCTACAGCGCGGATGAGTGCTTCCTGACCGGGACCGCGGCCGAGATCGTCCCGGTCGTCTCACTGGATCGCCGGGTTATCGGAACCGGAAAACCCGGACCCGTCACCCGCCAACTGATGGAAGATTTCATCGCGTACCGAAGCGCATAAGCCGCAACGCCAAAAGAGCTTAACGTCCGCGCCGGCCGGGGGGGGCAGGATCATCCCCAATCCGCCCGTCCACCCTGCCGATACGCCATTCAGTGAAGCTGGAGGCCGTCATCGCGTCGCGCTGGGCCGTGGTGGGTACGTCAGCATTGCTGCTGATCGGCATCCTGGCGTTTCTGCGCATCGTCACCAATGCCGTGGCCGTCATCAACATCCGGGACGGCCGCATCCGGGCTGCCCTGGCTCGGAAAGCGAAGCGATTGGCCGAGGCCGGTCTTGAGCACGACTCGAGTGGCGACGGCGCCGTTGACGCTCTCCGCCGGGCGTCCTAGGGTCTTGGCAGGCCGAGAGAGCGGACGACAGGTCGGAGGCGGCGACGCCGGCTCCACGGCGACGCCGCTGGCGCGGATTGAGGCGAACCATGTACTCGACGCATCATCGTTTCTCGCACTTCTACTGGCTGACGAGCCTTTTCGTCATCGTCGCGATCCTGGCGGGCGCGGGCCTGATCGCCCTCGGCGTGGCTGGCCGGGTGGACAACCTGGCCGCGTGGTGGATCGCGGCAGGCATCCTGCTGGTTGGGTTCGCGCTGCTCTCGCTGGCGGTGGTGGCGATGATGATCAAGCTGGTGTCGATCGCCATGCGCCAGCTCGACGTGCTGCGCGACGTCAGCGACGCCCTGGCGGAGCAGTCCGCCAGGCTGGCGGTGCTGGTGGCCAACAGCGAGATCTCCGACGCCGCCAAGTCGCTGGTACACCGCGGCCGGGAGCTGGACTCGCTGCGCGAGGCGATCCGCACCGACATCCGCCGGGAGGACTGGGACGGCGCCGGGCACCTCATCACGCAGATGGAGGAGCGGTTCGGCTATCGCCAGGAGGCCTCCGAGTTCCGGCAGGAAGTGAGTAACTCGCGGCAGGCGGCCATCGAGCGCAAGCTCAAAGACGCGGTCTCCCAGATCGAACGGCATTTTGAGAATCACGAACTCGAGCAGGCCCAGCGCGAAATCGAGCGGGTCATGCGCGCTCTGCCCGACGACCCGCGCGTCAGCGGACTGCCCAAGCGCCTCCAGGCGCTGCGCGAGCAGCGCAAGCAGGAGTTGATGCGGGCCTGGAGCGGGGCGGTGGAGCGGCACGACGTCGATCACGCCATCGAGGTGCTGCGCGACCTGGACGCGTACCTGACCGCCGAGGAGGCCCGCAGCCTGGAAGAGTCCGCCCGCGGCATCTTCAAGGAGAAGCTGATGCAGCTCGGCGTGCGCTTCCGCTTCGCGGTGACCGAGAAGCGCTGGCGCGACGCGCTGGACATCGGCGCCGAGATCATCCGCGAGTTCCCCAACGCCCGCATGGCCCAGGAAGTGCGCGACAAACTCGACATCCTGCGCGAACGGGCGCAGACCGTCGAGGCGAAAGCGTCGTGACGGGTTCAGCCACGCACCCACCGCCGACGGTACGCAGCGCTATGCCTTGCTTTTGGATCCATACGCCAGAATAATCACAGTGTGATCGAGGCGCCGCCTCGCCGGCACGTGGTCCGGGAGAACCGGGAATGAACCCTGCCACGGTTTCGGTTTTCGACCTCTCGCCATCGGAGAAACTCCAACGGGTGGAGGACCTCTGGGACGACCTGGCGGCCACGCCCGAGTCGGTTCCGGTCCACGACGGGCAGAAGGAGGAGGTCGCACGTCGAAGAGCCAATCTGCAGCAGAACCCGGCATCGGGATTGACCTGGGAGGAGGTCCAGCGCCGGATTCGCGCTCGCCATGGTCGTTGAACTGATTATGGCACCGGAGTCCGAGCGGGACATGGACGAGGCCCATCGCTGGTACGAGGCTCGTCGAACGGCCCGGGCGAAGAGTGCTTGAGCGGCGTCCACGCGTGTATCCAGGGAGTGCTCCGCCACCCGGAATTGCACGCCGTAATCCAAGAGAACTGCCGGCGTGCGCTGCTGCGTAGGTTCCCGTATTCCGTGTTCTACGAGTTCGCCGAAGGCATCGTAATCGTCTATGGCGTCCTTCACGCCTCTCGTCACCCGCAGAAGTGGCGCGAGCGGCTGAACTCAGCAGCTCGACCCGCTTGGGCTGCGCGTACACCGGCCGGTGCGTGCAACGTCTTCGCACGAGCACGTGAACGAGGCGAGCAACTCCACCGAACGCGCTGCGCAGCGATAACGCTACTTGATCAACTCGGCCGTCTTTTCCTCCATCACCCGTTCGCCGGGAAAGCCGACGACGTTATCGATGATCATGCCGTCGCGGTCGATCCAGTAGGTCGCCGGCAGGCCGTAGACGCCATAGGCGATCGCCGCCTGCGTCCCCTCCAGGAGTATCGTGTGCGTCAGCCGACCGTTCTCGACGAACCTGGCCACCTCCTCCTTCGTGTCGTCCTGCACGTTGACGGCCAGCACCACCAGGTCGCGGTCGCCGTATTTCTGTCCCAGGGACGACAGGTGCGGCGCCTCTTGGTAGCAGGGCGGACATCGCGTCCCCCAGAAAGACAGCAGGATGCACTTGCCGCGCAGATCGCTGAGCCGGACCGTGGACCCATCCAGCGCCTGAAGCGCGAAATCCGGCGCCGGCCGGCGGCTCGGCTTCGACTTGCGCGAACATCCGCCCGCGGCCACCATGCATGACGTGGCCAGTACGACCAGCACGACCGGCCGCGCGAAAGCGGCAGGCCGCGTCGCACCTTCCGCCCGTCGCCAACGCTGGTCCACGTTCATCACGGCTTGATTACCGGCGCGTGCGGATCGGGTCAACCGTGGCCCTCGCTGACGCGGCCTGCGGCGGGGCGTCCGGTCCGCGCCCGATAGCGCGGAGACACGGCCACGTACGGCCGCCCCAGCGCCTTTTTGATGAGGATCACCTCGCCCATGTCGTTGCCCTCGATCCGATGGCCGATCCACTGCAAGGCGTAGCTGAGCACCAGCAGCGTCACCGGCCGCCACCACAACGACCAGGCGCCCTGCGCCCACTGCACCACCGCCACGATCCCCGCCGCCGGCAGCATCGGAATCGCCACCCCATGGAGCGCACGCGACAGCGGGTGCTGATGGCGTTCGAGCCAGTTGCCAAGCCAACGAGGCATGACCGGACCTCCGGCCGCCGGTTCTACCGCCCGCGGACGTGGCTGCAAGCACGCGCTGCGGCGGATGCGCTTCGGCGTGTGTGACCGATGCGGCGGATGTCGCGAGGACCAACCCGAGTGCGATCCGCCGGCCTGAGGCGGCAGGCCCCCGCTGATTCCGTGAGGCACTCTTTCGGGCTGACGGCCGGCGCGGGGACTTTGGACCGGCCGTGCCATCCGGTATGCTGCCGCCTGACCGGCGGGCCTCACGCATGACGGACGATCCGCGCGAACTTTCCATCCCCGACCCGCCGGCCGCAGCCGGCCGCGGCGGCGTCATCGACGAAGACCTCTACTGCCTGACCTGCGGCTACAACCTGCGCGGGCTCTCCGGCGACCCGGTGCGATGTCCGGAGTGCGGCGAGTCGAACGATCTCGGGACAGTCCGGATCCCGGCGCCGATGATCGGGCTGGCGCTGCACAACCTCGAGACCGCCCCCACGATGAGCGTGGTGGGCAGCATCATGATGTGCGGCGGCGCGCTGGCGATCATCTCTGGTTTCCTGGCCCGCCAGCCCTGCCCGGCGGCCTTCGCGCTGATCGGGTGCGGCGGCGGCATGGCCCTGCTTGCATGGGCCCTGGACGCCACCCGCCGTGCCTGTCAGGAACATCCCGCCTGGCGGCGGATCGTGCTCGATTTTCACCTGATCACCTTTCTGTGCGCCGGTGTTCCGGTGGTTCTGGGGTGCATCGCCGCCGCCGCCCGGCTGCCGCTGGCGGTCGTTCCGATCCCCGCGCTCATCTCGCTCGTGTGGGGCCTGCGGATGTACCCGCCGGCGGTGCAGCGCCGACACCAGCTCCAGCGGGACACGGCCGTCCGGGTGGCAGCCGAAACGCTGCGGCGGCGATTCCATCGCCCACGGCGAACCTGAATCCGGCGGGCACATGACACTTGCGGCAGGCGGCCTTTCGGTGTGGCACCGGCTTCCAGCCGGTGGGCATGGCCTTCCAGGCCACTCGGTCCGCGCTTCGCCGCAACCACCGGCAGGATGCCGGCGCCACACGCACGGCGGAGCACATTCTCAGCCCCGCCGCATCAGTCACGCACCCGAATCCGGCCGCCGCGATTCCCTGTACTGGCGCTTTCGTGATATGCTGCGTTCACGACCGGCCCGTGGAAGCGGCCGGGGGAGTTGGGCGATGAAGGCGAACGTGATCTCCGGTTTGAAGTTGGCCTTGGTCCCCCTGCTGCTGGCGGCCTGCTCTCAGTCCACGGGGCCGCGAACCACGCGGGAGGCTGCCACCGTGCCGGCGGCCGCGGCCCATGCGGTGCAGGCGGATGAGCTGCGGGCGATCATGGCCAGTCTGAGCCGGCACGCCACCGTGTCGTGGCCGCAGGAACTGGAGGACGACTACCGGCGGGCTTCCACCACCCGGATCGAGGTGTCGCTGCGGCGGGCGGCGGAACTGGCGGCCGGCCTTTCGGACACGGCCGACGCCATCCCGGCGGCGCTGGAGGGCGCGTCGATCAGCGAAGCGGATCGCCGCGAGTTCCTGTCGCGGGCCGGTTCGCTGAAAGCGCACGCCGACGCCCTGCGGGCAGAGGCGGTGGCGCGGGACATCGACGCGATGCGGGCGACCCTGGGCCTGATCCGCAACACCTGCACGTCCTGCCACACCCGGTTCCGCGACGTAGCCGGCCCGCTGGGGTGATCTGATCCGATGCCCGCCGGGCAGCGACGATCGACGGTGGCCCGTAAGGAACCCGACCTCCACGCTGTGATTCTGGCGGCCGCGGCGCCGCTGCTGGCGCTGTTCGTCTGCTTTCTGACCCGCCTTTCATTGGGCACGCCCGGATACCTGGTCTATCGCTACTCTCCTCTGGCGCCGGTGCGGCTGCTGCGCGCTGCACCGGCGCTGCTGATCGCCGCCGCCGGCGTGTTTGTGCTCTGGAGGGCGGCTCGAACCGCCTCCCCCGTGCCGCGCCGGACGATGGCCGGCGCGCTTATGGCCTATGCCGGGCTGTGTGCCTGGACGCTGTTCGCCCCCCCCTGTACGTCGAGCAGATCTGTTTCAATCTGCTCTCGCCGTCGCACGAGGGGGCGTTCGTCCACGAGGCGCGGCAGGTCCGCTCGATGCGGGCATATCTTTCTACCGACTTCTACGCCCGCATCGCACGTCCTCCCGCCGAGCTGCGCGGGACGCGGGTCATCAGCAACCCGGCCGGCATGACGGTGCTGGCGTGGGGCGTGGATCGGGCGCTGACGGCCGTGCCCGCGCTGGATCGGATGATCCAGGATGCCTTCGGGATATGCGCGTATCGGGACGTGAGCGAACGCGACCGGCACACCTACGCCCAACTGCTCACGATGGCGGCGATCCTGACGCTCTGCTGGGCCGCGTCGATCGTCCCGGCGTATCGGCTGTGCCGATTGTGGCTGGCGCCGCCGGCGTCGATGGCGGTGTCACTGGCCTGTGTCTTCAACCCGGCGACCGCGAACTTCACGCCAGGCAAGGATCCCGCCCAACTGCTGACGGTGCTCCTGCTGCTGCACCTGGCGCTGCGGGCCTGCGTGAGCAACCGGAGAATCGCTGCGCTGGCGGCCGGAGCGGTGCTGGCCGGGTCGCTGACCATCGGCCTCATTCACGTGTGGATCGCGCTGATCGTCATCTTCGCCACCGGCTGGCACGCGCACCGCCATGGAGCGGGCCTGCGGGCGTGGGCTGTGACCTGCGTCGCGCCGGCGGTCGGCGGATTCGTCGCAGCGGCCGTGTTGCTCTGGGCGCTGACCGGCTGGAACATTGTCCACTCGACCTGGGCGGTCGCTCAGCGTTATCCCGAGATCCAGCGGCACCTGATCAACGGCGTCTGGACGCTGGTGGGGTTGCCGCTCTTCCTGCTGTTCGCCGGGCCGATGTTGTGGGGCATGGTGCTGGCCGTTCGCCCCCAGCGTTCGCTGCCCGGCGGCGGCGGTCCGGTCGATGCCGGTGACGACGCGGCGCGCCTCGGCCGGGCGCTGCTGACCTGCACGGCGGCGGTCATGGTCTACACCTATTTCTTCGCCAACAACAACGAAACGCCGCGCCTGTGGATCCCCTTTCTGGCGATGCTGATCATCTCGATGTCGCTGACGCGCGACGCGTTCCGCACCGACGCCGCAAGGCACCGGCGCGTCCTGGTCGTACTGATCGCCGCCCAGATCGTGGTGAGCGCGTTGCAGTGGAGCATGATGGACGTGCGCGAGGCGGAGTATCGCATCCTCCCCGGCCCCGACGGCTCACCGCCCAGGCTGTGGGATTGACGCAGCGCCGCATTCGTGGCCGCCCGTCGCGCAGCGTGACTCAGCAGCTCGTCTTCGCCGACGCCCCGCACTCGACCACTTCGACGGTGTGGTCGCCTTCGGACACCGGGCAGAACTTCACCTTGGCCTTGCCCTTGCTGTTGGTGCCGGCGCGGCGCTCGACGTCGCCGTCCAGCCGGAAGGTGACGGCACTGTCCGGCGGGCCTTTCTTGAGCTTGGCGACGATGCGCGGACCGCAGTTGGCGCGAGAGCACCTGGCTTTGACTTTCGCATTCTCCGGGCACGCTTCGCCCAACGAGTAGACCAGGTCATCGGCGACGAAGATGGGCGGGTCAGCGCGGCCGCGCTCCTGGAGCACGGCCCGGGCGATGCCGGCGCCCTCAACGCTGAGCTGCGCCCAGGTTTCCGCCGCCACCTCGTCGCTGGCGATCAGGTTGTTGTCGGCGTCGTAGGCTTCCAGCCCGAACAGTCCCTCGCTGAGGCCGCCGGCCACCCAGATCGACACCTCGAAAGCCGGCGGGTCGAACAACATGATCGACGGGTCGGTCGCCACGCCGCCGCCCATCAAGGGCGCCGTGCGGTGAAAGGCCAGGAAGTTGTTGCCGCTGTGCGGCTGGATGTTGAAGTTGCCGCAGGTGTCGAGGATGGCCGGCCCGTCCAGCGGCCCCGGGCCGCGGAACCGCACGCCGCGGTCGGCGTACCGGTCGCGCAGGGCCGTCGTCTGGATGAAGGCGCACGGCTCCACCTGATCGTCGAAGTCGATGGTCACGGGCTGTGCCCGGCCGGCGAGGGGCGAAAACGCGAAAACGCCAGCGACCAGCGCCGGAATCCAACGATTGACCCACGGGCTCATGTGACGGTCCCCCTTTGTGTTGAACAGACACCCCGGCTCGCAGCGCGATTGTACGAAAACCAGGCCGGGATTGGAAGCGCTCGTTTGGTGTTCGACCGAGCGCAGGCGGGCGTATGACAAGATCAGACATCCATGCTGGAAGATCGCCCGCGCGCGGTCGCCGCCGATTCAGCCGCTCACGCGGGCGCCGGGCTGACCACGGCAGGGGCGATGCGTGGCACGATCTCCCACGCCACGTTCGGATCCTCGGAAATGTGCTCCTCGCCGAAGCGGACCAGCCGGGCGCTGTTGAAGATGACGATCGCGGTCGACACCGTGTGCAGCATCGCGCCGGCGATGGCCGTAATGATCCCCGCGATGGTCAGCGCCTGTCCCACGATGACGAACAGCACGCCGAAAATCAGGTTCTGCCAGATCACCCGCGTGGTCGAGCGCGAGAGCCGCAGCAGGAACGGCAGGCGGCTCAGGTCGTTGTTCATCAGCGCGATCGACGCCGAGTTAATGGCTACGTCGCTGCCGGCCGCGCCCATCGCGACGCTCAGGTCTCCGGCCGCCAGCGCGGGAGCGTCGTTGACGCCGTCGCCCACCACCAGCACGCGGTGTCCGCGCCGCTTCATGTCCTCCACCAGCCGCAGCTTCTGCGCCGGCAGCACTTCCGCGTGGACCTCCGAGCAACCCATCTCCGCAGCCACGCGCCGGGCCACCGACGCCTTGTCGCCCGTCACCATGGCCAGGTTCCGCACCCCCAGCGTGCGGAGTTGATCTATGGCCTCTCGGGCCTCGGGGCGCGTACGGTCTTCCAGCCCCACCCAGCCCAGGCACTGGTGGTTGCGGGTCACGTACAACATGCTGACGCCTTCGGACTCAGCGTACTCCGGGTCCTTGAGGATGCTCATATCCGCGCCGCGCTCCGCCAGCCAGGCGCTGCGGCCGACCATGATGTCATCCTCGCCCACCCGTGCCACCACGCCGCGCCCGGCGACCTCTTCGAAGTGCGACGGCTTGTCGAAGACCAGCCGGGCCTGCCGGGCGACGCTGACGACCGCCTGCGCCACCGGGTGGCGGCTCATCTGCTCGGCCGCGGCCGCCGCGCCCAGCAGGTCGGCCCCGTCCACGCCGCGGGCCGGCTTGAGCTGCGTGACGGACAGTTCCCCCGTGGTCAGCGTGCCCGTCTTGTCGAGCACCACGGCGGTGACGTTGCGGGCGGCCTCCAGGTGGATGACGTTCTTGATGAGCACGCCCAACCGGGCGGCGCAGCTCAACGCCGCCACCATGGCGGTCGGCGTGGCCAGGATCAGCGCGCACGGACACGCGATGATCAGCATGGTGATCGCCTTATGGATGCCGTCCGTCTTGTCCTCCGAGAAGAACCACACCACCGCGGCCAACATGCAGATGGTCGGCGTGTACCAGCCGGCGTAGCGGTCGATCAGGCGCATGAGTGGGATCTTGGTCCGCTCGGCCTCGATGATGAGGTTCTGCACCCGCCCCAGCGTGGTATCCGCGCCCGCCTTCGTCACCCGCACGTCCATGGCCCCGGTGAGGTTGCTGGTGCCGCTGAAGACTTCGTCGTCGACGGACTTGTCGACCGGCAGCGATTCGCCGGTGATGGTCGCCTGGTTCACCGTGGACTGGCCCGTCACCACGATGCCGTCCGCCGGGACGTTGTCGCCCGGACGGACCCGGATCACGTCGCCCGGTCTGAGGTCTTTGGCGCTGACTTCCGTCTCGGCGCCGTCGGGACCGATGCGGTTGGCCTTCTGCGGGGTGAGCTTGAGCAGCGATTCGATCGCCTGCCTGGCCCCCAGGGCGGTGCGCGTTTCGATCAGGTTCGAGATGATCATGAAGAACGCGATCACGCCCGCTTCCTGGTACTCGCCCAAGGCGATCGCCGCCCCGATGGCCAGCGCCACCAGTTCGTCCATGTGCATCTCGCCCGCCAGCAGGTGGGTCACGGCGTGCCACATCAGCGGGAACCCCAGCAGCAGCGCCCCGACGAAAGCGATCAGCGACGAATACGGGTTCTGCAGCGCACCCGTGCTGTCGCGGATGGTGCTGTTCTGGAAGAGCAGCCCCTCGACGAAATCGGTCTCGACGATGAATGAGCTGATGACCAGCATTCCGCCGAACAGCGTGGCGATGAGCAACCGCCGGGCCCGGCTGGTTTCAGCCTGAACGTTCTTGAAGTGGTCGTGTGGCATGATCCTGTGAGCCGTGGATTAGAGCAAGACCGTAAAAACCTCAGCGAGCATGACTACGCCCGTCCCTGCGCGATCCGCGAGGGAATGTAGTCCGCACCAGGGGCCCTCGTCAACCCGACGAAGCCCACCTTGGCGGCTGGGCGGCTGGTTGGCGACCCGCACGGGCGGCGCCGCCCCGAACCCCCCGTCAACTGCCGCAGACTTGGTCCAGACCCCCGACGGGTATCAGACACTCGATACGCCGCAACAGGGAGTCGGGTTCGTGCGATCGGGCCAACGGAGAGGGCATCCGCGGTCGCAAGATAGACGATTGCCTGGCGGCCAGCGGGATGAAAAGTGAATCGCCCCTTGACTCCAGCGGTTAAGTTCGGGCGTTGTCAGGCTTTGCCGTTTCGCCCCCGGAGACGAGCCGTGCCTGACAACCCTCACGCCTCGCGGATCCCGAAGATGATGGACGTGGCCGCGTTCCACCGGCGGTTCGGCACCGACGACGCCTGCACCGAACACCTTCGGCGGCTTCGCTGCGGCGAGACCCTCGAGCGGTTGGTTTGCCCGGACTGCCCGTGCCGCAGAGGCTGGTGGCTTCCTCGGCGGCAGGTGATGGAGTGTGGCGATTGCCATCATCAGACGAGCGGCACGGTTCAATCTCCAACTTGTTGTAATGCCCAGCGATGGAACTCATCCGCCGCCCGCAGGGCGGTCGATTGGAGCAACCTGCCGGGCAGCGGGATTCGTTTTGTCAGCGCACTGTTGCGGAGGGAGGCCATCAGGTTGTTCCCCCAGCCAGAACCTTCGCGATGCTTTCCAACGTATTCCAACTGCGCGTCGTAGCCGCTACGCCAAACATACGGTCGAGCTTGCCCAGTACTCCAATCACTTTCATGTCTCGCCGATACGCGCCCACTACGAACCGACCATGGCGTGCCAGAACCTTGACCAACCACTTTCCACGGGATGGCAACGTGCATGGCAGTCCAGGTGTCAGCCGAGGAGATTTGGTCAACACACTCGCGAAACGGATGATTCCGGCCCTGAGCCGAAGGCCTCGAAAATGGTCGCGCGACAACAAATCGGACACCTCACGACCATCGCAGATGACCATCTCGACCTCGAAAGGAACCAGACTCGATACTTCCGAACGGAGTTGCCGGCGACGTACGCGTTTCCGCACTACGAACGTACCTGTCGCCCCGATGTTGACCGTACCAAGGTGCTCCAGTCGTGCCGCCAGAGTCGCCGGACGAAAGGTCCGATGGCCACCGACGTTCAGCCCTCTCAGAAAGACGACGAGTGCCACAATTTGCCTTCCAGTGCAATGACCGATTCACCTGTGCTGCCCGACGCCCAGGCTACGCCGACGCGACCGGGAGAGGCGGGCTCGGTCGGCGTGAGCGCCTGGCCGGGCAGCGACCAACGCTTCATTCAGAGCGACTCCCGGCTCACGTCCTGCCGCGGCCCGGTGACTTCGCCGCCTTGAACTTCCCCATCGGCTTCAGCGCAGGATCACCGAAGGCCTGGCCATTCCATTCCAGAACAGGAGCGCTACGCCGCCCCTGGCCGGGACGCTGTAGCCGACCACAGGCGTGTCGCCGACGACCCACGCGTAGCTGAGCTTCTTCTGCGCCTCGATTTCGATGAGCCGGCACTTCACGATGCCGTCCCAACCAGGCTGCGGCGGCGCCTGGAACGTGAACGTCGCCCCCGGCTCGAGCTTGAGACCGACGACGGGCAGGAGCCACTCGGCGAGCAGCACGGGGTCGGTGAGCGCTCGCCATACATTCTGGGGCGAATGAGGCGGATCGAACTCGAACGAAATAGAATCGGTTTGCGATCGTGCGGTCTTGTCGGTGGGGTTCATTCGTCCATTTTCTCCAGCGGGAGCCATTCGCTCGTATTCCCCAACCTGCCTCACCCGTCCAGCTTCTCCAGCAGTTGTTCCAGGCGATCGACGTGCTCCGTCCAGAAGGCGCGGTAGTGCGCGATCCAGTCGATGAGCGGCTTCATCCCGCGCGGCGCCACCCGGTAATAGGCACAGCGTCCCTGGCGCCGGTCCTTCACCAGGCCCGCGTCTTTCAACGTCGCCAGGTGCTGCGAAACCGCCGGCTGCGAGATGTCGAAGCGCGCCGTGAGGTCCTTCACGGCCGCTTCGCCCCGCGCGAGCGACTCAAAGATCGCCCGGCGGCTGGGGTCGGCCAGCGCCTGGAAGACCCGATCCTCGGCCACGCTCATGGATGATGTATAAGCATACGCTTATTAGTTTTCAAGCCCGCAGATCGGGCCGCACGGGATCCGCAGAACTGGGGCATGTTCCTCATACACCTGGTCGTCTGGCACATCGCAGGCCACGTCAGCGTCGGCGCGAAGGAAACTGGTCATAACCATAAGTGATTGGTAATTATTAACTTGCGCATAATGAACATACACGCCTACCGCGTGGACGCCGGCGTCGACAGAGTCCTCCGAAAAACCCACCGTGGCCCTTGACAGGCAAGCGTCAGCTTGCGTATCATGCACCGAAAGTCAAGTGGGTGCTTGCATAACTCATGGATGAGGTCTTTCGAGCGATTGCAGACCCCACGAGGCGTGCGGTCCTGGACGAGTTGGTTGACCGGGACGGTCAGTCGCTGTTCGAGATCTGTACCCGCCTCACGATGAAACATGGCATCAGCTCGTCCAGGCAGGCGATTTCTCAGCACCTGGACGTGCTGGAGGCGGCCGGGTTGGTAGTGACCCGCCGTGACGGTCGGTTCAAGTTTCACTATTTCAACGGAGCCCCGCTCGCAGCGATCGCGCAGCGGTGGCTGCAAGCGAAGGGGAACAACTCATGAGAATCAACCTTACCAGCGTGTTCGTCGATGACCAGGCGAAGGCGCTTCAGTTCTATACGACGGTGCTGGGGTTTGCCAAGAAACGCGATATCCCGCTTGGCACGCACCGCTGGCTGACGGTGGTCGCAGCGTCCGAGCCGAACGGGACTGAGCTTCTGCTGGAACCCGACGCTCACCCGGCCGTCAAGCCGTTCAGAGCGGCGCTCGTGGAAGACGGCATTCCTTTCACGTCGTTCGCCGTGAAGGACGTAGCCGCGGAACACAAGCGACTGAGCGGATTGGGCGTGCGATTCACTCAACCGCCCACGGACCTGGGCACGGTGGTGACAGCGGTGTTCGACGACACCTGCGGGAACCTCATCCAGATCGCGCAAGCGAAGGGCGCCTGATGGACAGCGGGTCAGTCTCGCCGGACTCGAACGCGCCGCCCAAGTACTGAGCGAGCCGCGTGGCTTTAGCCCGCCCGGAGTTCCGCGGTGAGTGCAGTCTGAAGCCGCGGACGCCTTTCCCCGCCGCCGCCAGGCTGGAGACAGGCGGTCCCCGGGGCGCCCGCCGATCGTTTCGCGCACCCGGTCGTGCACTTGCCTGCCCGCGCGCCGTTGATGCTGAAGCGTGCTTCTGTTATAAGATTGTGTGCAGTCGGTGGCCGCGCTCCGAGAGTGCAATGGGCGACCGCGCTCCGAGGGTGCGATCGGCGACCGCGCCTCAAGTGGGCCATCGGCGGCCGCGCTGCGAGCGGAGCTTCCGTACGGGCTGACGTGCCCGTCCGCTGGCGGGAGTTCGCGATTCGACGAATGGGCATGGTGGCGCACGGTAATTCGGAGTGAGCACGCGTCACTCCGAGGTTTCAGCCACCGGGTCCGGGGATCAACTATGAACGTAACCTGCCGAGTTCGAGCGCCTCGCCTTCCGTCGTCGTGCGTATTGCAACGGGGGACGAATCCGGGCCGGGACCACGACGTCAACCTGGCGCCGTCGTGCGTAACGCGACGGGGCCGCGTCCTGACGTTTGCGCTGACGGCCGCCGTGGCCGTCACATGCGCACCCACGGCTTACGCCCAGGCGCGGCTTCAATCCTACCCGACCCGGTACTACGTCATCCGCACCGACCTCGACCTGGACGCCGTGCGCGAGGCGACGGTGCGGATCACCGCCATGGCGGAGGAATACCACGCCCGCACGCGCGGCTTCGCCGGCAGCGTCACGGACCGGCTGGAGTTCTACATTTTCCGCCACCCGGCAGACTACTACGCCAACGGCGGGCCGCAGGGCTCCGCCGGCGTGTTCGTGGGCGACAGGCTCCTGGCGATCGGCGGCGACCGGGTCAGCCCCGAAACGTGGCACATCGTGCAGCACGAGGGGTTCCATCAGTTCGCCCATCACGTCATTGGCGGGGACATCCCCACCTGGGTCGACGAGGGGCTGGCCGAGTACTTCGGCGAGAGCCTGTTCACCGGCGACGGGTACGTCAGCGGCGTGATCTCACAGAACCGGCTCCAGCGGGTCAGATACCTGATCCAGAACAAACAGTTCAAGACCATCGCCCAACTGATGACGATCGACCGGATCACGTGGAACCAGCAGTTGTCGGGCGCCAACTACGATCAAGCCTGGTCGATGGTGCAGTTTCTGGCCCACGGTGAGGGCGGCAGGTATCAGAAGGCGTTCTCCGGCTTCATCTCAGACGTGGCGAAGTGGAGCCGCTGGCAGGACGCCTGGAAGAAGCACTTCGGCGCTGACGCCGGCGCGTTCGAGTCCGCCTGGCGCGACTATTGGACGTCCGTTCCCGACAACCCCACTGCCGACCTCTACGTGGAGGCCGTGGTGCGGACGCTGACGGGCTATCTGGGGCGAGCGGCCGCCCGCAAGCAGACGTTCGAGACGGCCGAGGCGTTCTTCGACGCCGCCCGGGGGGGGCGGCTCGAGCGGCACGCCGAAGACTGGCTGCCGGCGGATCTGCTGACCGATGCGTTGGGCCCAGCGCCGCAGTTGGGCCGATGGTTGATCGAGGACGCGTCCGCGACCCGTGGTAAACTGGTGCTCACGCTGCCGGGCGACCGGCGGGTCGTCGGCGTCTACACGGTCCGCAACGGCCGCATCGGCGACGTGACCATCGAGGACGCATCGAAGCCGGGCGCGAGCGCTCCCCAGCGCACCGCCCGCCCGGGAACGCAGCCGATCGAGCGCGGCCGCCCGCGCCCGACCAAGCCACCGGTGAAACGCCCGTAACGCGCCGCGGTAGATGGGTCTGGCCGGATTGCCTTGGTTGCGGGCACCCGCTTCGCTACAATGGCCGCTCAGTGGGAATCTTCCCGGGCCGCCCACCATGGGCCAAGGGGTCGGAGCAAGAACATGAAGTGCCGGTATTGCCGTTGCGGTGCGGTTTGCGCGTTTGTGGGGACCTGCGCCCTCGTGCTCGCCCTGCCCGTCAGCGTGCGGGCCGAGCAGGCCAGGCTGAAGGTGCTCGGCGTGGACCCGGAGCCGATGTCGGTGGGGGCGTCCATCGAGACGCGTATCCGCGTTTATTTCGACAGGCCGGTGGATCGTGACACGTTCGTCGCCCGGCGGACGTTCTGGGCGTTCGGGCGCTGGAGCGGGCCGGTGGACGGTACGTTTCACTTCTCTCAGGATGGCCGGACCGCCACGCTCATCCCGGACCGGCCGCTCAGCGGCGGCGAGCAGGTTATGGTCGTCGTCTCGCACGACGTGGCGGGCGCGGAAGGCGAGACGCTGCGCGACGGGGGGTACTCCTGGCAGTTCTGGACGCACGCCCGCCGCGCCGACATGGCCTGGACCGAAGTGGACCGGCTGGTCGTCCGCACCAACCAGAACCAGCGCACCCAGGCCTACGGTGGCTTCGCCACCGACCTTAACCGTGACGGGTTTCTCGACGTCAGCATCGTCAACGAGATCACCGCCGACGTACGCGTGTTCCTCAACCACGCGGACCGCGGCGGCACGTTCGGCGAGTTCTTGCGTCCGACCAACCCGGTCCGCCAGCGCGCCAGCCCCTCCGAGCCGACCGATTTTAACGCGGACGGCCTGGCCGACGCCTGCGTGGTCAACATCGACGACAACTCAGTGTCGGTGCTGATCGGCCGCGGCGACGGGACGTTTCAGCCGCAGAAGCTGATCACCGTCGGCAGCATCCCGCGCGGCGTGGCCGTGCTCGACGCGGACGGCGACGGCGACACCGACATCATCAACACCAACTCGGGGGGGGCGGGGAACCTCACGCTCCTGCTCAACGACGGCGCCGGCAACTTCGCCGCGCCGATCCCCATCGAGGGCGGCGGCACGGGCGAGTTCGCCCTGGCGGCCGGCGACATGAACAACGACGGTCTGCTGGACGTGGTCGCAGGCTCGCAGACGTCCCAGCAGATCACCGTCGTGCTGGCGGATGGCGAGGGCGGGTTTATCGCCCAGACGCCGCAGACGGCTGACGGGGCGGTGTGGCAGGTGATGATCACCGACGTCAACGGCGACGGCAACGAGGACGTCGCGGCCGTCAACGGCCGATCGAACCGGGCGGCGATCCTGATGGGCGACGGAAGAGGGAACCTCGCCCCGCCCCGGCGCTACCCGACCGACCCGTTCGCGCTGGCCACCGACGTGGGCGATCTGGACGGCGACGACGACATGGACTGGGTCACGTCGAGCTATTCCGGCGACTGGTACATTTACATCAACGACGGTGCCGGCAATTTCACCTTCCGCGAGTCGATCCCGTCGCCGCAGGCGGCCTCCTGCGCGTTGCCGATGGACATCGACAACGACGGCGACCTGGACCTGGGCCTGATCGACGAGGTCGCGGACCTGGTGCTCATCATGAGAAACGGCGACACCGCCAACGTCCTCGGCGACGGCGACGGCAACTGCCGGATCAATCTCGCGGACCTTGACGGGATGGCCGACTGCTTCACAGGCCCTGCCGAATGCGCCGACCCCGAGTGCGCCGTCTTCGACTTCGACGACGATTGCCACGTCGATCTGCGCGACGTCGACTACTTTCAGCGCAGGTACACGGGGGAGGAAAGCGTGCCGCATTGTGAGCCGTGATGGGAAGAAGGGAGTGAGGGAGTCAGGGAGTGAGGGAGTCAGACAAGAGACAAGGGCGGTTCGTCGCTCCGGTCCTGGAACCGGCCGCGTGTGGCACGGGCATCTTGCCTGGTGTCTTCAATCCAGGCCGGGCTTCGGCCCGCCAGCACTCCCGGACCGTGCCGTGCGGGAGCAACACCGCCGCGCCGGCCCGATCTCTGAGTCGCAGGAGACCGAGACCGTCAACCGGGGCCGGGTGCCCTTCACGCTCGTTGCGAAGAAGCCTAGGTCGAAGGGCGAGCGGTCCAGCTTCGTTGCTACACCTGTTGATCTGTAGCCGGCAAATGACAGCGATGTTCCAACTTCGAGGCAGGCATAGCGATGGAATTTGACTTGGAAGGCTTCATTCGGGGGAGCATATCGCTCGCGCCGACACCACCGCGCAAATGTCTCCTTCCGCTCTACGAGGCCGTGAGTAACTCGATCCACGGCATCCAGGAAGCGCAAACGCTCGACCGTCAAGTCAAGGGCGAAATAGAGATCACCATCCGCCGCGATGCCCGGCAGGACGTACTGCGCGCCGGCGACCACAAGGTCGACCTATGCCCGGTCGACGGATTCGACATTCGCGATAACGGCATCGGCTTCAACACGCCGCACTTTGATTCGTTCAATACCGCATTCAGTCAACTAAAGCGGCATCTTGGCGCAAAGGGCAGGGGGCGCTTCATGTGGCTCAAGGTATTTGCGCGGGCGAGTGTGGAGAGCATACTCGAGGAACACGGCAAGCTGCTTCAGCGTGGATTCGCCTTCACGATAGAACGCAGTTCCGAAGGGGGACAGACGCCGGCGACGACCCCCGACGGCGCGAAACGCATGACGCTCATCAAGCTCGAGCGGATGAGGAAGCCATTCAAGGATCACTGTCCGAAACACCCAGAGGCGATCGCAGGGCACCTTGTGCGTCGCTTCGTCGAGTTTCTCGCTTTGCCGGGATCACCTACGATGACTCTCATTGATCCAGGCACGACGTCGATCAACCTAAACGATTGGTTCAAGAACCTTAACGTCAAAGCCACGCAGACGGCGTTCAAGGTGAATGAAAAGGACTTTTCTATCAAGCACATGCTCCTTACTACTCCGGCAATAAATAACTGAACACATGAGTCGAGATCTGCCGATAATGGAGTCATGGAAAGCAAACAAGATGCTCGCAGGCTCAATGTGCTCGGAAAAGAAGATC
>QZJT01000145.1 GCA_003597935.1 Phycisphaerales bacterium
CGTCGGCCGGATGCCGCGCGGCCGGGCGCCGCTGTTGCAACTTGATGAGCCGCACGAAGGTCCGGCACTCTCACCGGTGTACGTGCCGCCGGGACCGAAGCGTGTGTCCGCCGGCGCCATCGTGCGGCGCGGCCCCTTCATCAGCATTCAGGTCAACGTCGACGAGCACGGCATGAACGTCCTCGACGACGCCGCCAACGAGCCGTCCATCGCCATCGACCCGAACGACCCGGACCGTATGGTGATCGGCTGGCGCCAGTTCGACACCATCCAGTCCGATTTCCGCCAGGCCGGCTTCGCCTGGACCGACGACGGCGGGCGGACGTGGACCTTTCCCGGCGTGCTGACGCCCGGCACCTTCCGCAGCGACCCGGTGATGGACGCCGACCTGGAGGGCAACTTCTACTTCTACAACATCGAATGCGCCAGCTCCAACTGCGGCGATCTGTTCCGATCGACCGACGGCGGGCGCACCTGGAGCGGCCCCTTCTTCGCCCGGGGGGGGGACAAGGTGTGGATGGTGGTGGACCGCACGTTCGACAGCGGGCGGGGCCACGTGTACGCCGCCTGGGGCCAGAACTTCATCCGCTCGCGCGACGCCGGCCAGTCGTTCGAGCCGCCGGCGCCGGTCGCGGCGATGTGGGGCACGTTGCGGGTGGGCCCCGATGGGGCCGTGTACGTGGTCAACCGGGCGGAATCGGGCAGCGCTCCGGTCAGCCTGTCCACCGATGCCAAAGACCCACAGGCTGTGCCGACCTTCCGAGGGTTGGCGCGGGCGCCGCTGGGCGGCAACACCGCCGGCTTCACCGGTGACAGTCCCAGCCCGGCCGGGATCCTGGGCCAGCCCTGGATCGACCTGGACGAGTCCGAGGGCCCTTACGAGAACAGCCTGTACGTGCTGCAATCTGTCAATCCTGCCGGACTGGACCCGCTTGACGTTCGCTTCGCGCGAAGCGTCGACGGCGGACGCACCTGGATCGGCCCGACCCGCGTCACCGACGAACCCGTCGAGGGCAACACCTGGCAGTGGTTCGGGACGATGTCCGTCGCGCCGCAGACCGGCCGCATCGACGTCGTCTGGAACGACACCCGCAACGCAGTGGACTACCGCGAGTCTGAACTCTACTACGCCTACTCGACCGACGGCGGTCGGACCTTCTCGCGCAACATGCCGCTGGGCCCCCTGTACAACAGTTGGCTGGGTTTCCCCGTGCAGCGCAAGCTGGGCGACTACTACCACATGCGAAGCGACGAACTGGGCGGGCGGCTGGCCTACGCCGCTACCTACAACGGCGAGCAGGACGTCTACTACCTGCACACGGCCCTGGACTGCAACGACAACGGCTTTCACGACGGCGACGACGTCGCCCTGGGCCGCAGCCCGGACGTCAACGAGAACGGCGTCCCCGACGACTGTCCGTGCGACCCGCTGGAATCATTCCAGGTGGACTGCGAGGGCGGGCGCCTCACGGCGCGGGTCGAGTCGTCCTTTCCGCAAGGCACGGAGCTGACCCTCTTCGACAACGGTGAGCCGGCCGTGATCGTGATCGATGAGTTCGGGCGGGGCGAGGTCGTCCGGCGGCTTCCCGCCCGGGGATACCACATGATGGATCTCGACGGCTGTCTTTTGTGGGGACAGACCGTCCAGTGTGGGTTTCCCTGTGCGAACATCAAGCGGCTTAAGGTGAAGTGCCGCACATTCAAGCTCAAGGCGGTCGTCAAGTCGGACCTGCCGCAAGGCTACGTCGTTCACGTCGTCCGCGACGGCGACTCCCGTCCGTACGAAGTGGACGAGCGTGGGAAGATCAAGCTGGTGTGGGCGGTGGCGCCGGGCGAGCACACCGTCGGGGTTGAGGATTGCCCGGACTTTCAGGAACGGGTGACTTGCGGATAGCGCCCGGTCCCACGCCGCCGGCGAGCCGCGGGCTTCAGCCCGCGCGGACTCCCCGGACCCGACGTGGCTGAGAATCGTGCACGGTGATACAGCGACCGGCCCCGCACGGATGGCCGCCGAACCTGCCGTCAGGAGGCCAGCAGGCGGTTGGCCTCGCCCACCAGGCGGTCCATGCGGAAGGGCTTGTTCATGTAGGCGTCCACGCCCAGGCTCTCCGCCCACGCCTGATGGCGGCGGCCCTGATTGCCGGTGATCATGATGATGTGCGGGCGCTCGCCTTTCTTTTTGCCCTTGCGCAGCGCTTCGAGGACGAGGAACCCGCTGCGCTTGGGCAGCATGGCGTCGAGGATGATCAGGTCGGGGTCAACCTCCCGCGCCTGCTCGATGGCGGCGTCCCCGTCGGCGACGGTGACCACCTCGGCCCCGGCGTCCGCCAGGATCGCCGTGATGGCGCTGATGATGTCCGGATCGTCGTCCACGACGAGGATCGTTTTCCCTTCCATCGCGGTGGTCACGCAATTGCTCCTGAGCGCATGGGTATCAGCGGTGTCCGATCAGGCCGCCCAGGATCATATCGCCCCCCCGGCGCCCGATCAACGGCGCAACAAGCAGGCACATCCGCGAACCCGGGACGCGGACGGCTCCTCAGAGCCCGCATTCCCCTACAGCGCCTCGGCTCCCGGAGCCTTCGAGGAGCGCATCAGCCGCACTCCACGACGTCCGCCCTGCCCGTCAGGTCGACTGCGTCCGACCCGAATGCAGCGACTATCCGGTTACTTCTGACCGCGAGCAACGAGACTGCTGAGGCGCGCGGAGCACGCCTGTCTCCACTCGTGCGTAACGTGCTGTACCGGGAACCCGCTGCGATTGGGGAGCGATCGCGATAGTCACGCGCCTGTTGAGAACGGCGTGCCGTCCAGCGGCTCCCGATCCGGCCGCGACCATCATACCCGCAGACGCTCCCACGATCAACCACAACGCGACGACGAGACGACGGGGGATGCGTGAGACTTCCGGCGGCTCGTCCCTGGGATCGCCAGGCTCCAGCCTGGCGGCGAGCATCGCAAGCGTCGCACGGGCATCTTGCCCGTGATTGCACGATGCGCTGTGCGGCTCAATTGCGCAATGTGATCCGGGGCCGCGAAGCCGTGCAGCGTGACGAGCCCGCGCTGCTCTGGAGCCGCGAAGCCGTGCTACGTGACAGAGCCGCGCTGCTCTGGGGCCGCGAAGCGGCCGAAGGGCTGTAGCCACGGCGTGAGTCCGTCTGCGGACGAACCCGTGGGTCACGCGGCCCCCCCCCACCGGTTGAGCCGCGAAGCGGCGATGGAAGCGTCTTTGCGCGAGTCCATCCGTCGGGACATTCGGCACGCTCCTGCGGCGGGCGCTCGTCGTGCTCCACATGCGCAATGCGGAGCCCGGCAGCTCAGCGAAGGTACCCATCGACATCGGCGTTCCGTCGCCGCTTCGCGGCTCAGGGAGGTTTTTGGGCGACGTCGTCCGCGGGTTCGCCCGCAGACGGGCTTCACCCGCGGCTACACCCCTCCGCCGCATTCGCGGCTACAGAGGGGGCACGCCAGCGCCGCGACGACCGCCCGAGGAGTCGCTGACGGCAATCTCAAGAGCATCAGCTCGAGGTCAGGGTGCTGCATGAACGGCGCCGAATCCGGCTGCGCCGCGCTTCAGCGCCGCCGCGGCTGCGCGAACCACCTTGACTTCCTCCGCCGAGGGAGCGTCCGCCGGATCGGCCGGATGATGGAACGACGCGATCTCATCCCAGTTGCGGGCCCGGTCGCGGTCGGCGTCCAGGTGTTGCACTTTCAGCAACCGTTCGAGAATGTCCGACGGCGGTTCGGCGCCTGCCGGCGGGGCGCTGCCGGGCCTGCCTCGCCCTGGCGCGGGCTGCCCGGGACGAGCCGGGGTCGCCGCCTTGCCCAGCGCCGCCAGCACCTCGCCGAAGGCGTTGTGCGGAGCGTCCCCGCGCCGGAGTTCTGACGCGTCCGCCGTGTGACACAGCTTGCAACTGACCACCGATTCGACCCGGCCGCGCAGCGACGTCGCCCCGTCACCGACCGGCGGAACGCTTTTGCCGTCCGACGGGTCGAAACCGGTGAGAATCTCGACCCAGTTGAGAGCGCCGTCGCCGTCCACGTCTACACGCAGGGCTGCTTCCCTGCGTTCCTCCGCCGTGAGGATTTGCGGCAGACGCCGTTCCATCCGCGCCACTCGCTCGGCCAGAGGGACGGACTCGCCCACGTCGGCCAGGCGCTGTCCGTACAGCGTCAGCTCGTGTACGCGCGGGGCGGCGTCGCCGGCCGGCCCGGCAGCGCCTGACGGTTTGGTGTCGTTGGCCGGCTTCGCGTCCCCCGCCGGGTTAGCGTCGGCGGCCGGGTGGCACGTCGTGCAACGCACGTTCAACTCGATCAGACGCAGCTTGACCTGCTCGAAGTGGTCCTCCTTGGCCCACGCCGATGCCGACCCCGGCCCGCACGCCAACGCCACCGCCACCGCCATCGCCGCGGTCGCAGCCAGCACAGGCCTGGCCGCGCCTCGCCGTTGCCCCAGCGATTCGGCCGTTCCTCGCCGCTGCCCCTGTGAACTGGCCGTTCGTCGCCGCCAGCCCTGCGTTCCGCGCGTTCCGCCCCGTTGCCCGTGCGATCCGGCCGCACTCCGGGGCCGGCCCCGCGGTCCCGTTGTGCGATGAACTTTTTTCACGACCTCACCTCCATCGCCGTGCCGAGGCTCAAGCGCCACGCGCATTGGGCCGTCTCCGCGTTGCTGCACCGGATGCATGGCAGGATCGGCGGCTTCTCGGAGCGAGCCGCACGGCTTGAAGCCCGCGCGGAGTCTCCCAGTGAGCGCGCTCTTTCGCCGCGGACGCCTTCGCCCGCTCCCGCCAGGCTGGAGCCAGGCGGTCCCACGGACGCCCGCCGATTCCGTCGCGCACTCCGCTGCACCATCATAGCCGCAGAAACCTTGACGGCCTCAAGCCGGCGGCATAGAGTCGCTCGGCCGCGCCCCGCCGCGCCCCAACCGCGGCCCGGCCGCCCATAGGGCAGGTAGCTCAGTTGGTAGAGCAACGGACTGAAAATCCGTGTGTCGGCGGTTCAAGTCCGCCTCTGCCCAAGTCAGTTCAGTGCGCCTCGATGCACAAAAGTCACCACTTTTTCCCGCAGAAAACGCTACTTCGCCCCCCCCGGCGCGGGCGCCGTCGGCGCGCTTTCCGGCGCACGATTGCGCACGCTTGCGCACCGCATTTAGGCCAGTGGGCGCGCCAGTGATCCGGCCGTCGGTTCCGGTCGCCTTCGCGCTTGCGGCCGGGCGCGTCGCCAGGTCCGGCAAGGCGTGCAGCGCCGCCGCCAACTGTCCGCGGCTTGTGTGCGTGTAGCGGTCCATCGTCAGCGTGATCGTCGAATGCCGGGCCAGCGTCTGGGCGTCTTTCGGGTGGACGCCGCCGGCCGCCAGGTTGGTGATGAACTGGTGGCGGAAGCCGTGGAAGTCGAAGACGCCTGAATCGGTAGCGTAGGGTATCCCGGCCGCGGCCAGGTCGGCGCGGAGCATGTCGGCGATCCGGCTCTTGTCCGGCATCCTGAACACCGGCGCGGTCGGCAGTCGGCCGTCCGTGAACGCCGCCAGCAGGTCCGCCGTCCAGCGCCGCAACGGCAGCACGTCGTCGCGCCGCCGCTTGCTGTACGCCGCCGCCACGGTCACGGTCGGCTCGTGGCCGAAGTCGAACGACGCCGCGGTCAACGACCGCAGTTCGCTCGCCCGCAGACCGGTTTCGACCGCCAGGGTGTAGAGCACCGCCCGCGCCCGGCCGGACATGCCGTATCGCTGCGGTCCGGCTTCGGCCGCCGCCAGCAACCGGCGCAGCTCTTCGGCGTCCAGCGTGCGCCGAACGTGCCTGCGGTCCGTCGCCTCGTTCAGCTTCGACAGGTGCCTCACCGGGTTTTCGCCGATGCGCCGTTCCCTCACCAGCCAGGCGCAGAACGACTTGAACGCCCGCAACAGGTGATTGCTGGACGCGATCGACAGGCCGGCTTGACGCCGCTCGGCCAGGTAGCGTTGCACCGCGGCCGCGCGGACGCCCGACAGGTGGACCGCCCCACAGCCGTCAGCCACCGCCATGATGCGGTTGTGCGTCAGGCGGGCGTGGTCCGCCGTCGCGCCGCCGTCCAGCAGCGCTTGCCGGTAGTCGGCCGCGTGGTCCGCCAACCGCTTCCGCGCCGCCGCCGCGGTCCCCGACAGCAGGCCGCAGCGCGCCAGCGCGTCGCGGTGCTTCGTCGGCAGCGACTCCAGCCAGCGGACCAGTTCGGCGCCGGGCGCTTCGCCGGCCGCCTTGAGCGCCGCCAACTGTTCGACCCGGCGGGCGTATTCCGCGCTGGCGCGCTTGTCGGAGAACGCCGGCAATCTACGAACGGCGTCGCCGATCTTCACCCCCGCCGTCCACGCGCCGCATTTGACCCGCCGGCCGCTTGCGTCGATGTAGGTTCGCCTGTACAAACTGGCCACGTCACTTCCTCCTTTTTTTCCGACGCAGTTCCAGGTCCAGCGCGTCGCACAACCGTTGAAGCACACACAGGCGGATGTCCGCGTCGCGGGTCAGAAACGCGTGAATGGAAGCGTAGTGCGTATTCGCTTCCCTTGACGTTCTCAGGATCGACCAGCCGCGCCGTTTCACTTCCCGCTTGATGGTGTCGCCGACCTTCATGCTGGTATGATATCAAGGCGCCGATACGCTGTCAACCCCCTCGGCCGCCGGGCATCCGGCCGCGATCCATCGGGCCAGTTCCTCGCGCCGCCACCGGACGGATCGCCCCAGCCGCACCGGTTCCGGTATCGCCCCCCGGCTGCGCAGCTTGAGCACCGACCGCCGCGACAGGCGCAGCAGTTTGGCCACGTCGGCGGCGGTCAACAGCAGCGGGCCGGTTTCGTTCGTCCGGTCACTCATGTTTCAGTCACTCCGTCGATCGCCCCCGTCGGGGGGCGCATCAGTCTCGATCAGCTCCGCCGGCCGGATGCTCAGGCAGCGCAGCCCGTAGCCGCGAAGCGCTCGCTTCAGGAACAGCTTGAGCCGGTAGGCCGGGTCGCGGCCCAGGTGGTCACGACCGGCCGGCTCGGCCCTCACCGTCAGCGTGAACGTATGGGGTGTTCGCCTCATCTCCGATGCTCCCACGGATCGCCGCCCCGCTTCCCGACCAGGTTGTGCGTATGGGGTGTATTACTCATACATGCCACGCCAGCACACAAGTTGGCATATACCCTGGGAGTCAGGTTGGCATATACCCTGATCCCTTCCACGGCCGGCAAAAACCGCACTGGCGCTAGCGCCAATGGCGTGTTTTCGCATTCCGGCCGCCGGCGGCACAGGCGCTTGCCGCGACCGAACGGCCGAAGCGCTCGGAAGAGCGCCGGAATGTGGGGTATTCGCCTCATGCGTCGCCCTCCCACGGCAGCGGTTCGTCGTCGCCCTCACCGCTCTCCCGCACGGCCGGGACGGTCGCCACGTGATCCGCGGCCGCCCGCGCCTCGCGGGCCTCGCGGGCCGCCCGGATCGTCGCCATCCGGTCCGCCTCGGCCGGAGTCCGGCGCGGGCGCAATTGTGGGTCCGGCGGGGCCGCTCCCGACCCCGACCCGTCAGGGGAGAGGGGCGGGGGCTGTAGGCCCCTCCCCCTTACAGGGGGTGACGGTCGTTTTCCGTCCTCCGAAGCTCGCCTCTTCGGAGGTCGTTTTCCGACATGCCGGCCGCGCACTTCGGCGGTCGTTTTCCGTCCTTCAAAGCTCAGCGTGGCATTGAGCGTCACGGCGTACCATGATCGGGTCTTCGCTTCGTCGGATTGGATGGCTAGGCGAATCCATCCGGCGTCGCGCAGCGCGTGCATGGCCGTGGTGATTCGGCGCTCACTCAGGCCGCACACCGCCCGGATGCTGGCGCGCGTCTTGTGAATCTGACGCTTGCCGGCCGCCAATTCCACGAGCGCCAGGAACACGGCTCCGGCATTGCGGTCGGCCGCCAGCAGTTTGTCGAGCGTCCAACGTTTCAAAGCGGGACTCCTTCCCCGCGGCGCTCCGCGTCGTCGGCGTTCTCCGGCTTCGGGTCGATGCGGCACGTCCGCGGCCACCACAGCAATTCCAGGTAGCTTCCCGCCGGCGTCTGCCGGCCGTAGCGGGCCTTACCGATGAGCAGTTGCAGGTACAGCGGGGTCGGCGTCCCGCCGTACACCGGGCCGTCAGGCTCGCGTATCTTGTTGATGAGAATCACGGCCGCGGCGTCGTTTTCGAGCTGGCCGGAATCGCGCAGGTCGTTGCACGTCAGTTCCACCTTGTGCTTCGACGCCTCACGGTTCACCTGAACGACGACGACGATCGCGGTGTTCGTTTCCACGGCGAGCCGGCGCAGGCGATTCGATATGAGGCTCGCTGTCGCGTAGCCGAAGTCGGCGCCCTCGACGGTGATATGCGAAAGCTGATCTATGAAAACGACCCTGCCCCCGGCCTGCGCGTGTTGGCGTACTACGCGATCAATTCCGTCTAACGGCCGCACGTCAGAGAATCGCAACGGCAGGTCGGTCAGGAATCGCCAGCCGTCGGTCAGCTTGGTTCGGGTTTCACCGTTGGTGTTCGCCACGCCGCCCAGGAACACCCGCATCGGCACGTCGGCCGCGGCCGCGTGCATGCGCCATACGGCTTCTATGATGCGTTCCTCCAGTTTCAGGAACAGCACGCTTTCGCCCGCGGTCGCGATATGCCGCGTCATGTTGAGCGCGAGCGTGCTTTTCGCCGATCCGGTCCGGCCCGCCATGATCGTAACCGTTTGCGGGCGGATGCCCCCTCCCAACAGCGCGTCCAGCGTCCCGTACCCCGTTGAGATGGCCGGCATTCCGCGGGCATAGTCGCCCAGCTTGAACACGTCGCCGATGCTGTACCACGGCGGTCCGGGGTCCGGCATCGAATCCGTGGGGGGGGCGTTGTCCGTCGAGTCGCCCGCGTCCGGTCCGGGGTCCGGGGGGGGCGTCCACGGGGCGAGTGCGTCGGCCAGTTCCCAGATACCGCCTGCGATCTCTTCGCACGTCTTGCCGTCCGCTTGCTCGATGTAATCTGCGATGTCGTCGCCCGATCCGGGCGCCAGTCCGGGCAGCGGGAGAATGCGGACGGTCGCGGGCGGAGTCAGGCGGGTCAGGATCGCGGCCACGTCGCGAGCGTATCTCGCGCCGGTCTCATCGGCGTCAGGTAGAATCACAACGCCCCGGCCGGCCAGCGGCGTCCAGTCGCTCTTGTGTGCCGACTTCGCACCGTGCGCGGATGTCGTCGCCGTCAGGCCGATGGATCGCGCTGCATCGACGCACCGCTCGCCTTCGACGACGACAACGCGGCCCGCGTCGCCGATGTCGCGGAGTCGATACAACGGCAGCTTGCCGGGAGGGTCGCCGACCTTCCATCCGTCGCCCGCGGGGTGTAGCGGTCGATATGCCTTCTTGCCGTCCGCCCCGTCTACGCGAATGACGGCCAGTACCGTGCGGCCGTCGCGGTCCTGATAGAACCACGATCCGGCAAAGCGGCCGTTTTCTTTGCCCGCCAGCCACTCGCCGAACCGCTCCGGGCCTTCCCACAGCTTGCCACCGTTGCCGGTGGCGGATTGTCCATCGACGCCCAGCCGCTCAAGCGCCTGCGGAAACGTCAGTCCGTCCCGCGCCATGACAACGGCCACGACGTCGCCGGCATTGCGTCCGTTGCTCCATTCGCAACCGTGGCACCGGTACAGCCACGTCGAAGAGCCGTTGTCCTGATAGACCGACCCGCTCGCGTTGCGATCTTTGTGAAACGGACAACGGACGGCGCTGCCCGTCACCCTCGCGCCCGCGGCGGTCAGTTCGACAATGAGAGAATCGCGGCTTGCCTTCACCATGTCGAGGGTCATACGGCGGCCTCCACGTCGCCGTCGCGCAAGCAAAGCTCGTTCAGCAGCCACGCGCAGTCGTGACAGAATCGCAACCGCTTTTCGCCCGCGTCGTGCCTGCTCCACGGGTTGAGCGTGCCGCAGAATGAACAGGTGAAACCGTCGGCGTAGACGTGGCGCGACGCCGGTGGTATCATGCCCGGTGTTCCTCGATTTTCGCCCCTGCCCCGGTCGCCAGCCGGGCGGGGGCATTTTTTATGGCGTGTCACGGGCGTGCCCTCCGCGCTCGCGGAGCGGTCGCCGGCGCAATTGTCGCCAGCGCGCACTCAACCGCGGCCAGGTCGAATCGCACAACGCGCCGGGACGCGCGGATAGCCGGGATGCGCCGCTCGCGCACCCAGCGCCGGACCGTGTTCACGGTGACGCCGAAACGCTCCGCAACCTGTTCGGATGTGACTAGCGACATATCGAATTCTCCGAATGCACGGGGAATTCAACGCCGCATAGCGAACCGGATCAATTCGTAACAGCCTGTTACGGTTACGGTCGGGTGTTACGGTCAGGGAGGTGGGGATTCCAACGACAGATTCTACTGTGCAGCCATTCCGCGGGGTAGAAGCACTCCTGGGAATCGGGCGCCTTCACGACCTTGACTTGGTCTCTGTTTGCCCAGTAGGCCAACGTGTTCCGGGGCAGCCGCTTGCCCCGCTTACCGAACCGTTGGTCTGAACACGCCTCCTTCGCGCCGACGTACCCGGCCGGCGGTTCCCATCGGCTATCAGGCGTCCTACCCTCCATCAACGGCACGCCATCGACGGCCTGTATCCCCGTTTTGAGAATCGCATACCCGCGGCCAGCCCGGTGGTTCACAATCAGTTCACTCTCCCGATTCCCGCCCGCGTCCGTCCAGCCGCGAACTTCCGTCATAGACGTGCCGTAAGGCCCCCGCACACTAACCAGCCGCCCTTCGCCATCCGCCATCGTTCGGACATCGACGACGGTCTCGTTAATAACCCTGTGCCGATGCACAAACGCCCCATCCAACTTCACTTCATACTGGGCCGCTTCGTCGTCCCACGTCAGGACGATGGGCGCTCCGTCAAGAGGTCTCCGTATTTCCGCTACGGGATAGGTCGTGCAGTCCTCGGTTCTCAGGTATTCCACAGCCACCAGGTAATCCAGCGCGGCCTGAACCGCGCACAACGACGGCGCTGACTCCCCGAACAACGCCGCCCGCGTTTCACCCGGAGGGTTGAAGAAGGCCGCCCAGATGACGACCTCCGGGACCGGTTCGTGCCCCCAGTAACAGGGACGTTCACCCACGCGAGCATCCGCCAGCCCGTCGAACTGAAACGCCTTGATGAAACGGAGAATCTCAGATTGAAGCGCGCTGAGTTTAAGCGCAGACATGATGCACCTTCTGAATTGCCGGGTCGGACCGGGCGGGACGGTGGTCAGAAGGTGCAGAGCCGCCGTCGTCGCCTGATCCGCTTGGCGGGTGTACGGCCCGCCGTCCCGGCTCAGCCCAACGTTCAGAGAACCGCCGGCGCGGTCCGCGCGAGGTGGCTCAGCGCCTCGCCCGCGTCGCCGCGTCGGCTCCTGCCGGTCAGTGTACGGGATTTGTCAGCGCTTGTCGCGGTGCAGGCGACGTTCTACCGCCGGCCTTGCAGGCAGGGCTCGCGGACGCCCGCGTAACAGGCGGGCCAGCGGATCGCCCCCAGCGCGTCCGCGGGCCGGTCCGCCAGCCCCGCAAACGTCGCCGCCGGCACGCGCTCATCGGCCGGTTCGGACGGCGGGGGCGGAGTGAACTCCAGCGTCGCCTTCGAGTACGCCACCCACCCGCCGTCGCCCTGCTCTTTCAGCGCGATGACCCGCCGCTGGAACTCCTCCCGCCGCCCCTCCCGCCGCAGACGGGCCTCGAATTGTCCGCGTGACTCGGGCACCGGCCGGACTGTACTCCGGGCGTTATAGGACTGTCACGATTCCCAGGCTTGGGATTCGGACTTCGTTGGCGGTATCGTCGAGTTCGACCTCGCATCGAGGGTGGCAAGCGCCGCCCGGTACAGGCCAATCTCCCAATCGGAGGATGAACCCATGACGCCCAGGACGCTCCTGCTGGTCGTGACGCTCTGCGGTGCGCTGACGCTTGAGGCAACCGCCCAATCGCAAGTCTGGGTCAAGCGCTACAAGGGACCGGGCTCGTCATACGATCAAGCCGTCGACCTCGCTGTGGACCAGGCCGGCAACGTCTACGTGACGGGGTTTACCGGAGACGGATCCCCATCGCACGACATCGTAACGATCAAGTACAGCGCCGGCGGCGACGAACTGTGGCTCGCCCGTTACGACGGACCCCAGCCGATGGACGACGACAGGCCCGTCGCGATCGGTCTCGATGATGCCGGCAACGTCTACGTGGCGGCCACAACCCGCGCGGGCGAGAACACAGCGGACTGGGTCACGATCAAGTACGACTCCGGCGGGACCCGACAGTGGGCCGCCATCTACGATGGCCCGGCACACCGGAATGACTCGGCGCGAGCGCTGGCAGTGGACTCGGATGGCGACGCATACGTGACAGGAGCCGAAATTCAGGGCGACCACAGCAGCCGCTGCCTGACGATCAAGTATGACCCGTCTGGCAATCAGGCGTGGGTCCGGCGCTTTTCGGAAGGCGTGTCCAGCCATGGCATAGACATCGCTCTTGACCGCGCGGGCGACGTAGTCGTCCTGAGCACCGGCCAGGGTGGGCAGTCAAGTGCTTATGTCACTATCAAGTACGCTGCCGATGGCCAACAAAGCTGGGTACAGCGATACGACACGCCCGAAGGCGACGAACCTGTCGCGCTAGTCGTCGATCATGTTGACGACGTCGTGGTCACGGGTTACAGCAAGTTCGGATTCGCGACGGTGAAGTACACGTCCGAGGGACTTCAGCAATGGGTACGGGAGTACGGCAGCTTCCAGGGGACGACGCCGGCGGCCCTGGCCGCCGATTACAACGACAACATCGTCGTAACCGGCTACACGAACGTCGGTGACTGGGTCACGATCAAGTACAAACGCAACGGCAACCAATTGTGGGTTGCTACCTTCAACGGCGAGGTCGATCGCCAGGATCGCCCCTCCGCACTTGCGACGGACGACGCCGGCAACACCTACGTGACCGGGCGCACGTCCACACTGCGCTCCGCTGAAGACATCCTGACGATCAAGTACGATCCTGAAGGCAACGAGGTCTGGACGGTCAGCTACAACGGCCGCGGCAATGACTACGACGACGCAGTCGCGGTCGCCACCCATCCATCCGGCTACGTATACGTCACCGGCCACAGCGAAGGCCGCGTTTCCAACTTCGACTTCGCCACCATCAAGTACACGCAATCCGCCGAGTGTCGCGGCAACACCCGCCTGAACGTGAACTGCTTTTTGCGATGCCGTGACGGCCGCCAGCACGTGCAAGCCAAAGTCACTGCGGATTTGCCGGAAGGCACCGAGTTGACGCTGCTGCTCGACGACGGCGATCCGCAGGTGGTCAGTTTGCGCAGGCGCGGCAAGGCCAAGGCGAATTGGATCGACGTGGCGTCCGGCATCCACGTCGTGAAAATCGTCGAATGCGACCTCAGCGAAGAAGCGAACTGTTGCGGCTGAGCCATTGCGCCGGCCATGCCCCTGGGCCGACCCGCCGAAGCCCGCCCACCCGTCAGCGTCTCCGCCCGCATGAGACGGGGCCGGCGCGCCCGCGCAGCGTGGCGCGACTACATGCCAACGGACATCCGGCTTACGAGAACCGCGTAACCGGGCACGGAGGAGTATACGGCTACCCGGCGCCCGCGCGCGGGGGGGGTCACGGATCGGATTCTGGCGGCGCGTGGGGTCCCCGCCTGCTTCGACAGGTCTGACTGCCGTCAGGCAGGCCCGTCCGCGCTTCGACGCTGCGCGCCTGCGACGGCGGCGCGGCCTTGCCGGGCGGTTGCCCGTTTTCGCCCAGAGTGCGGTTTGCGGCCCGTCTGGCCCGTCGTGCGGTCCCGCTTCATCGGAACCCGCCCACGGTCCGCCGTTGCGTCGCGTGGCGCAAGCGGATTCGCGTCCAGCGCGGCTCCTGCGCCGCGGGCCGGGCTTGTCTGCGCCTGCGCATGGGCAGGCAGGCGCGCTCACGCCTGATCCCCCCGCCGCCTGCACGTCGCCGTGTCGCGTCACTTGCCGCCCTCGATTGTGCCCGCGTCCGCCAACGCCCGGACGGTCGCCACGATGCCGGCCCGGACCGCGGCCGGCAACGTCGCCCAGGCCGCGATGACCGCCGCCAGGTCGGGGTCGGCCGGAGTAGCGCCCGGTGCGTCCGCCTGCCCGCCCGCGTTGCTACCCGCGGGGATAGGCGCAGGCAGGCTGGCCAGGTGTGCCGCGGGGGCGTCGCTTGCCGTGTCCGGGGCGTCGGGCCGGGAGCCGTTCAGGGCGTCCTGCTGCGCCTCCGTCCGCGGGCTGGTCAAGGCGTCCTGCTGCGCCTCCGTGGGCCAGTGGGCGCGCCAGTGGCCTTCGCCGGCGTCCGCCGGATCGGCCGTAAGCCGTTGCGCTTCCGCCGCTTGTGGCGAATTCGCCGTGCCGAGAGCAACGGACTGAAAATCCGTGTGTCGGCGGTTCAAGTCCGCCTCTGCCCAGTCACCTTCCTCGCTCAGCTCATGCCGTCAGCGGGTCGTCACGTACCCGGCCGCGGACGCCCTGCACGCGCGGAAGCGCGTCCGCAAGCAGCCTTCTGGAGGTGGGGCATCGTGCAGACGGCCTGCATGCACCCGCACGGCCGACCCCAGCGCCGGCATGGTCCGCAACTGAGGATAGCGAGGGGCGGGTCGTGCGACCGGCGCAAGTACCCATTGCCGGGTGCGTGACACACCAGACGAAGCCGGGTTCCAGGTGCGAGGTCTTCCAGGCCGTGGGCCGCGCAGCGCGCCGTGGGGTCACGGGCAAGATGCCCGTGCCACACGGACAGGCTGCGCGTTCCGCCGTCCGGCCGATGACGTGACGCGGCTCGCTCAGACGAGTCGTCGATGGCTTCACGCGCCGCGTGGCCGCGGACCACGCACGGTGACATAGGATCCGGACACGCTTTCTGGTAGGCTGGACGGTGACTCGACCGCTGGCAGCGGAGCGGGCGGTCATTCAGGTCGTGGCGCATGGGGAGGCAGTATAGATGAACCACATTGGAGGGATCTGGCGGGGGTTTGCGGCTGTCGCCGTGATGTTCGTCGGCGCAGCGTCGGCGCCCGCCGGGGAGGTGCTCGATCAGCAGTCGCCGGTGGGCAACACGGGTTTCAACGGCAGCAGCGACACTCTGACGTGGCAGCAGGAAGTCAACGTCGGCATCGCGGGGCTGCTGAGCCGGGTGGAGGTGAATATCAACAACCCCGGGCGGGCGGACTTCTTTATCAACGTGGGTCCGCCGTGGCAGACCGATCCGCACGACTTCTCGATCATCCTCGAAGCCAACGTGAGGGACTGGGTGTCCGTGGACGTGTCGTCCGCCAACATCCAGTTGGACGTCGGCGACCGGTTCGTGATCGGCATCAAAGGCCGCAACGAGAACCTCGGCTTCACCGGCAGCGGCTTCCCCGGGCTTTATGACCGCGGCGAGCTGTACCTGAACGGCAACGTCTACGTCGGGCCGAACCAGTTCGACATCGCCTTCAGGACGTGGATGCTCGAAGGCGGCGGCTGCAGCGGCGAGGAGAAGTTGAGCGCCTCGTGCAAGCGGGGCACCGTGAAGGGCAAGCTCAAGAAAGGCACGCCGGGGAACACGTACACCTTCTGTCTGGACGGGGGCGATTGCCAGCCGACCAACGCCAACAACCGGGGGAAGGCGAAGATCAAATACAGGGACGTCGCCCCCGGGCGGCACGAAGTGACGGTGAAGGAGTGCGGGCTGTCGGCGGACGTCGACTGCTGATGCGAGCCATCCGGCCAATGCCGTCCGCCTGACGATGGCACGAGGGCTGCCCGGCAACCAGCGAGGGCTGCCCGGCGACAAAGCAGCGCCGCGAAGACCTGAGTCTTCGCGGCGCTGCTGCTTTTTTGCGGCCAAGGCCGGCCCCGCGTCAGTCGCAGGACGTGCGCTTGCCCTTCAGCTTGCAGATGCCGGGCCCGCCGTCCGGGCAGTCGACGGTGGCTTTCAGCTTCTTGGCGCAGTCCTTCACGTCCTCACAGGCATCGCCGGTGTGGTAGGTGCTGCCCACCTCCGGGCAGGCTTCGCAGCCGCCCTTGGACTTGCTCTTCTTGATCTTGTAGCCGCAGCCGGATGCACCGAACTCGACCAACAAGGCCAGGTCCTCATTGTTGGGTGAGCGGTGTCCCCAGGTAGCGTTGTTGAAGTCCTGCAGCGACTGCTGGTTGCTCATGTTGGCGAACACGAACTCGCCTGGGGGATACTGGTCCTGCGGACCGCCGAACTGCGTCGCCCGCATGGTGCCGACGCCGCTGTTGGGGTAGGAGAACGACTCGAACACGAACGCCAGCAACTCGCCTTCGGTGACCGCCTGGTTGGGGTTGATCGTGACTTCCGTCATGCCGCCGCCGACCGGAATGGTCTGCATGCTGCTGGTGTAGCGGATGTCGTTGAAGTCAGGCTCGAAGCCCAGGCCGCCGCCGCGGGCGTGCGTGCCGGTAATCACCAGGTTGAACATGATGGCATTGCCGCTGCGGTGCGTGCCGCGGACGCGCACCTCCGAGACGTTGCCGCCGCAGGCCTCGATCGTCTGGGCATAGATGACCGTGTTCGGCCGCCCCCACGAGGACTGGTCGAAATTCCCCGGCTTATCGCGCAGATCGTAGCAGGGCTGGGCCACGGCCACACCGGCCAGACACACGACGGCCGCGACGGCGGTACAGAGACTCTTGCTCATTCTTTACCTCCCGATCCTGAACTGAACTTAAAGAGACAGCCACTTCGGTGGACTGCCGTTGGGTCACGTCGACATGACGCAACCAGCCTATCGAATGGGCGGGCGGATTTCAAGTCGCGGAGTGAATAAACTCGCCGGTTCGCCGGAATGCCCCTTTTCCGAGCGCCTGGGCGACCCGCCGGGGAGGCGTCCGCACGCCCGCGGGGTCAGCCGGGCGGGGATTCGTCCCCCTTTGCGGCGTCGGCTTCCTGCTCGCGCGCTTTCAGCGTGCGCAGCAGGGCCTCCAACGTCTTGGCCCGCTGGTCGAGGAGCTTCATGTCCAGTTCGAGGTTGCGATAGCGCCGCAGGTTGGCCTCGATGGACAGGTCGCCCCGCCGCAGCGCCTGCTTTTCCTTCAGCACGGCGGCCATGTCCGTTTCCTTGATCCGACTGATGCGGGCCTCGATCGCCGCAACGGCCGCCGCCCGCGCCGCCCGCAGGCCGGTCTGCACGACCGCCCAGCGCGACTGGGCCTCCTGATTCAACTCGGGCCTGCCGAAGACAAGCCCGACGGCGGCCTCGTCGAACTCGGCGGCATGGGACTTCACCCATTCGCACAGTTCCAGTTGCAGGCGGGCCGACTCCTCCCATCCCACGACGGACTCGGCGTAGACATCGGGGACGGAGTGCAGAGCGGCGCGGATGCGCGCCGGCAGGTCGGCCGCGGCGCTGAACTCCGCCGGCACGTCGTCGATGGCTTTCTCCAGCACCGCCAGCGCGGCCGCCGGGTCGGCGGAAATCGGTTTCGAATCATCCTCAGGCCTCGGCTCCGCCGCAGGTGTGGCGCCCTCCGCCGGCGGTATGGGCTCCGCTTGCGGCTCCAGCGCCTTCGGCATGCCCAGCAGCGTGCGAAGCGCTGCCACCCGTGCGTCGAGTACGCCGCTCGTGTTCCAGTTGTCTGAGTCCTTCGGCCACAGGTCGCCCGCAATCGCGATGTCGGGGGCATCGAGCGCTTTCCCGTAGTCGCCCCAGGCCCTGAACACCGCGGTCACGTAGCCCTGCGCCGGTTCGCCCAGGTATCGCACTTCGGCGCCCTCGGCGGCATTGCGGACGTAGCGCACGATGTCGTCGGGCGTAGTAGGCGGAGGCGCGTCGCAGCCTGCCAGGACACATCCCAGCAAGGCTGGAAACGTCAATCCGAGCAATTGTGCGTGATTCGCGACGGAGTTACGCCGGGCACGTCTGCGCGGGCTGAAGCCCGCGGCTCGCCGTCCGCTCCGGATCGCAGACGGTGATGGGGCGTCTCGTCGTATCGAGGATTGCGTCATCGTGTCCAGGCTCGCTGCACTCATGATCCGATCAGACCCAGCACCACCGTCAGCACGGCCAGGAATATCCCCATGATCGCGCCCCCGGCGATCACGCCGGCGCAGACGGGTTCGAGGTTCTTTACGAAGATGCGGTGCAGCAGAGACTCCTCGCTGCGGCACAGCTTCGCCATGACCCAGAAGAAGATCGCTCCCGATGACATGGCCAGGCACGTGGGGAACGTGATGACGAACGCCAGGGAGAAACCGACGGCGGAAATGGGAAAACGGTTCTTGGTGACCAGCTTGAGGATCTCGACCAGAAGGCCCATGCAGGCGCCGATGATCACGGCCGTGACGGCCGAGGGCGGCAACTCCCCCAGGCCGCGGGTGAGAATCTCGGCCACCGCCTTCCATGTGATGGCGGCCGGGAAGGGGAACTGCTCGCTCAGCAGGCCGGCCGGATTGCCGCGCAGGAATGCGAAATGAAACACCGGCACGCACGCCAGCGCGCCGGCGAAGATCCCCAGCACGTGGCCCATCGCCTGGTGCCGCGGCTTGCCGCCCAGCATATAGCCGGGCTTGATGTCCATCAGCAGGTTGGACGAATTGCCCGCCACCTCGCCCATGATGCTGGCGGTGATGATGTTGGTCTTGATGCTCGGCGTGATGGCCGCGAAGGTGAGCTGCGTGATCTTGCCCAGCGCCCCGGTCGGGGTGATCGCGGTCAGCGCGGTCGAGTGGGCCGCGATGATGGAAAAGACGAACACGAGCGGGATCGCCAGCCACCCCTGCCACCGGACCACATCGAAATAGTGGTGGGCGAGTTCCACGACGGCGAGGCCCACCACCGGGATGCCGATCAGAAACACCCACATGGGCAGCTCGACGTGCTTGAGCACGTCGCTGCCGGCCTTCCTGGGCGACAGGAGCCCGGCGAAGGCCTGGATCAGCATCTTCGGCTTGCTCAGAAACGAGAACAGGCTGGCGACCGTCATCATCGCCACCCCGCCCCACAGTGCCCAGGTGGTGATGCGGCGGAAACCGAAGTCCAGCTCGCCGTCGCCGCCGACGACGCCGTAGATGTCGCCGTACTGCACGATCATCGGCGCGATGAGCAGGTAGTTGACCAGCGCTCCGGCCAGAAGCGAAACGCCGGTGCGGATGCCCATCAGTCCGCCGGCGGCGAACATGACGTGGTCCGGCTCGACATAGACGTTCAGATGGTGCAGCTTCGACCCCCCCAGGGCGGGGGCCCAGCCGGTCAGGTTCAGGAACCACTCCTCCAGCCGGTGGGGGATCTCGAGCGCCTCCAGGTGGAACTTCTTGAGATACTCCCCCCCTTCCGCCAGGAACTTGACCAGCGCCGCCAGTACGCCGCCGACGATGAGGATCTTGGCCTTGAAGAGGCCCTCGGCCGCCTCGCCGCTGTGCAGCGCGTCCATGACGACGCCGGCGGCGCGGCCCTCGGGAAAGGGGTGCTGCTCATCGTTGATGAACCGGCGTTTGAGCGGGAAGGCGCACAGCACGCCCAGCAGCGAGATCGAGATCATCCACAACGCCGTCGGCACCATCTCGACGACCTCGTTAGTGATCAGCATGTACGCGGCCAGGCTGGCGATCAGGGGCGCGGTCATGTAGCCGGCCGCGGTGGCGATCGACTGCATGCAGTTGTTCTCGAGCACGGTGAACTCGCTGGCCAAGCCGAGCCAGGACATGCCGCGGAAGATGGCGTAGGCGAGAATCACCGAGGTGATGCCCACGCCCAGTGACCAGCCGGTCTTCATGCCGACGTAGAGGTTGGTCAGCGACAGCACCCCCCCCAGGATCATCCCGGTCAGGGCGGAGCGCAGCGTGAGTTGCGGCATGTTGCCGCGATAGACGTTCTCCAGCCACCAGCGGTCCTTCTCTTCGACCGACAGGGTGTTGATCTGCTCTTCCGACAGTTGAAGAATCGCCACCTGGTTCTCCCGGCTGGTCGCCGCCGCACGTACCCTACAACCCGATGCTGCTGTACCCCGCGTCGACGAACACGTTCTGGGCGGTGACGCCGCTGGCCAGGTCGGACAGGAGAAAGACCGCCAGCTTGCCGACCTCGTCGGCGGTGATGTTGCGCTGCAGCGGGCTCTTCCTAGCCACCCAGTCGAAGATCTCGTCGATGCCGCCGACGGCCATGGAGCTGAGCGTCCGCAGCGGGCCGGCGCTGATGGTGTTGACGCGGATGCCGGACGCGCCCAGTTCGGCCGCCAGGTAACGGCAGTTCGCTTCCAGCGCCGCCTTGGCCACGCCCATCACGTTGTACCCGGGCACCGCCTTCTCGCTGCCGTAGTAGGTCATCGCGACGATCGACCCGCCCGCGGGCATGATCGCCTTGGCCCGCTTCGCCATTGCCACCAGCGAGTAGGCGCTGATGTCGATCGCCTGAAGGAAGGCGTCGCGGGGCGTCTCGGCGAACATTCCCGGCTTGAGCCAAGCCCGGTCGGCGAAGGCGACCGAGTGGACGAGGAAGTCGATGGCGTCGAACTTTTCCCGCGCGGCCGCGAAGGTGCGGTCGAGGTCTTCGTCGCTGGAAACGTCGCAGGCGGCCATCCAGGGATCGGTGAACCCCGCCTCCTCGATGGCCTTTCTCGCCCGCCGCTCGTTCTTCTCCCCCGGCAGATGGGCGAAGCCGCAGACGGCCCCCTGCCCGCTGAGAGCGGCGGCCACGTGGCAGGCGATGCTGCGGTCGTTGGCGACCCCGAAAACCAGTCCCTTGCGTCCGGCCAGCAGGCTCATGGCGTCAGTTCTCCGTTCAGCGGATGGCGGCGCGCCCCGGCGGGGCGCGCACGGCGGAGCATTTTGACGGATGCAGAGCGGGGAAGCAAATCGCGGATCAACCGGGCTCAGCCGCCAAGCGGCCCTTGGTGCTTGCGCGGCGGAGGGGCGTCTGAGCGAGCCGCGTGGCTTCAGCCCGCGCGGGGCCTCACGGCGGTGCTGTGTCACGAGCACGCCAAAGCGTGCGTCGACCGGGTTGATCAAAGGTCCAACCGGCGATACATGGATATCGTGCCTTGCGAAGTGTGCGATAGCCCAATCAACCGCGGCAAGCGCTGCCGCCAGTGTGCTGCGATTCACGATGCGCTCTCCGCAGACTCGCGCTCCGACGTGACCGCCATCACGGCCGCAATGCGGAACAGCCTCCGGGACGGGCTGTTCTGGTGCTACTACACCGGCCTGCCGCTGGTTCTCGATGATTCGGGCAGCCCGTACTACCGCAGCATTGACCATCGTACACCGGGCGACCGGCGCGACCTCGTGCTGTGCTGCCTATTCGTCAACGAGATGAAGGGCGACTTGGACGAGGCGGAGTTCCGCTCTGCGATTCGCGCCCTGGCGGCCTGTTTCGAGACCGGCCAGCCGTTGAACCTGGGCGAGGTCAGGTTTCAATACCGAAAACGCAACTGGCTCGGCAATCGCCGTTCGTGTGGTCCGACGCTCAAGGGGATCAGCGGACCGATAGTGCAGGAATTCGTCAGAAGTGGCATGACCGACGACGAGCTTGGTGGGCTGCTTGAAGAAGCCAAACTCGCCATGCGCGCCGAACACCGTGATGGTGCGGGGTAGGCTCTCCCGACGCGGCCCGATGCCGGCGT
Organism: Phycisphaerales bacterium; assembly: GCA_003597935.1. GTDB lineage: Bacteria > Planctomycetota > Phycisphaerae > UBA1845 > UBA1845 > SURF-32. The sequence continues at coordinate 21,597 of QZJT01000145.1, forward strand.
TGGACGCTTTCCCCCCGGGCGGTTCGCGTTCAGCCCCGGTCGGCTGGGTGAGCGCCTTGCTCTTCAGCAACCGCCTGCCCCGGAGCCAACTCCGCGCGGGCTGAAGCCACGCGGCTCGCCGGGAGACTGCGGATACCGTCGTGCCCTCGCTGTTCGCGGGTGGTGACACCGTGGGTTGAGGCGAAGGGCGGACGCCCGTATACTCCCCGCTTCGACTCAGGCTGCAGCCCGGGAATCGGGCTTCGACAGCCTTGCCGCCGCTGGAATGGTCGTCGAAATCCGACGAGCGCACGCGGGGCGATTGCGGCGGTGGACGCGAAGCGAAGAGCGCATGGGAAAAGCTGAAGTCATCGAGATGGAGGGTACGGTGGTCCAGGCGCTGCCGAACGCGATGTTCCAGATCGAGGTGGACGTCGGGGAGGACAAGCACCGGGTCCTGTGCCACATCTCGGGCAAGATGCGCAAGCACTACATCCGAATCCTGCCGGGCGACCGCGTCCTCATCGAAGTCTCCCCCTACGACCTCAACCGCGGGCGGATCATCTATCGGCGCTAGATCACCGTGTGGGATGATGCGCTGCCAGCGAGCCGCGGGCTCCTGCCGCCCGGCGGGCAGGTCAGCCCGCGCGGGTCTACCGGCACCGAGGTGGACCCGAATCGGGCACGGTGATTCAGCCCGGCCGACTGCCTCGGATAGCTGAGCGGCAGCCGACCCGCTGGATCCACGTCGTGCCAGGCTCGCTACGACGAAGGCCATCCTGACCGTCCGAACGTCGTCACGCTCGAACGGTCAGAGTGCTTGAACGGGCGCGACGGTGCCCTTATCATCCGTGTGTGCCCAGGAATGGTAGCCATCGCATCCTCGATAAGATGCTCGACCCCGTGGGCGATTGCCTGACGCCGGCCGTCGCGACGAGGATCGTGGATCTGCGGGCGGATCCCCGCGTGGTGGAACGGCTTGACCTCCTGGCCGCGAAGAACGCTGAAGGAGTCCTGACGCCGCGCGAAGAAGCGGAGTATGAAGCTTTCGTCGAAGCGCTCGACGTAATCGCTATCCTTCAGGCCAAGGCGCGAAGAGCGATCCGGGCAGGCAGACGCTCGAAGTGACCGGCGCGGCGCGCGAGGCCGTCCGAAGACGCGCGCGAAACCGCTGCGAGTACTGTCACCTCCGCCAGATTGATGCACCGTTTCTCAAGCACCAGATCGAACACGTCATCCCTCGTCAGCACGGCGGCGACGATCAACTGAGCGACCCCGGCGGGCGTCGTCCGCTCCGCCGGAGGGACCGGCGCCGGGCGGCCGGCCGCCAGGGATGGCTGCGGGGTCCGGTCGCTGGCACGCGCGTTGCCACAATCCCGATGGGACCGATCCCCCGGAGCGCCCGTGCGATGCACGAGTTATCCATTGCGCTGAACATCGTGGAACTGGCCGGTGAGGAGGCCGCCCGGGGGGGATATACCCGCGTTCAGGCCGTTCACCTGCGGCTGGGGCGGGCGGCGGGCGTGGTTAAGGAGGCCCTCGCGTCGGCGTACGAACTGGCTCGGGAGGGTTCGGCCGTCGCGGAATCGGAGTTGAAGATCGAGGAGGTGGCGGTACAAATCTTCTGCCCCCGATGTAAAGTCGAACGGCCGGCCGTTTCGGACGTCGAACCGCAATGTGCGGACTGCGGGACATCATCGACGCAGGTCGTTGCGGGCCGGGAGCTGGAGGTTTACGCGCTGGAGGTGCTGGAATGACGCCGCGACTGGTCGAGGTGCGGCAGCAGATCCTCAAGAAGAACGACGCGACCGCGCGGGCGCTGCGCGAGAGGTTTCGGCAGGAGGGCACGTTCGTTGTCAGCCTGGTTTCCAGCCCTGGGGCGGGCAAGACGTCGCTGCTGTGCGAGATCCTCCGCCGGCTGGGCGCGGAGTACCGGGTGTCGGCGCTGGTCGGCGACCTGGCGACGGACAACGACGCGCGGCGGCTGGCCGCGACCGGCGCGGCCGTGAGGCAGATCGTCACGGGCACCGTGTGCCACCTGGAGGCGGCGATGGTGGAGCGGGCGCTGGAAGGCGACGCGGACTTCGAGCAGCCCTGGCGACTGGACGAATTGGACTTCCTGTTCATCGAAAACGTCGGCAACCTGGTCTGCCCGGCCAGCTATGATCTCGGTGAAGACCTGCGGCTGGTGCTGGTGTCGACGACGGAGGGCGAAGACAAACCGCTGAAATACCCGACGATCTTCCATACGGCGGACGTCTGTGTGCTGACGAAGATGGACCTGGCCGACGCGGCCGGGTTCGATCGCGCGGCGATGCTCGACGCGATCGGGCGAGTGCGGCCGGGGATGCGGGTCATTGAAACGTCGGTCCGCAACGGCGCCGGCGTCGTCGAACTGATCGAACTGGTCGCGAGGGGTCGCGCGTGTGGCGCCGGGTTGCAGCCGGAAACCAATTTTGGCACCGGTTTGTAACCGGTGAACATGTGGCACCGGTTTGCAACCGGAGAACATGTGGCACCGGTTTTCAACCGGTGTCTCCGAGCCAACTCCCGGCTGAATGCCGGGGCTCAGCGTGTGGCACCGGTTTTCAACCGGTGTCTGCTGGCCAACTCCCGGCATGAATGCCGGGGCTCTGAGGATGGTGCAACTTATTGAGCGGCTTGGGGAATTCGGATGATCAGGCGGGCGGCCAAGGTGACAGGGCTTGTGCAGGGGATCGGGTTCCGACCGTTCGTCCACCGGGTGGCGTCGCAGCTCGGGCTGTTCGGCTTCGTGCGCAATCAAGGATCGCACGTCCTGATCCACGTCGAAGGCGCGCCCGCGACGATCGACCGCTTTCAGCGGGCGCTGACGGAACAACTGCCGCCGCTGGCCCGGGTGGACCACGTCGAATGGCAGGACTGCCCGCCGAGGAACGACCGGGCGTTCGAGATCGTCGCCAGCGAGGCGGTCATGGAGACGGCCGTCACCGTCGCGGCGGACGTAGCGACGTGTCCGGACTGCCTCGCGGAGTTGTTCGATCCGCACGACCGGCGTTATCGCTATCCATTCCTCAACTGCACGAACTGCGGACCGCGGCTGACGATCATCACCGGCGTGCCGTACGATCGCGTCCGCACGACGATGGCGCCGTTTCAGATGTGCGACGCCTGCCGGCGGGAGTACGAGGATCCGGCCAATCGCCGCTTTCACGCCGAGCCGACGGCGTGTCCGGTGTGCGGGCCGCGGTTGGTGCTGTACGAATCCGCGAACGCACGCTCCACGGGCGAGCCGCGGGCTTCAGCCCGCGCGGATGCGCCGGCGTCGACGTGGGTCAGGATCGAACAAGCCGATCCGCACGTTGTGGACCGACGGAGCGAGTTGTCATCGCATGACCCGCTTGGCGCCGCGATTGAGGCGCTGCGTCGCGGCAGGATCGTCGCGATCAAGGGGCTGGGTGGATACCACTTCGCTTGTCTGGCGACGAACGAAGCGGCCGTCACACGGCTGCGCCGGCGCAAACACCGTGACGAAAAGCCGTTCGCCATCATGGTGCGCGACCTTGGGGCCGCGCGGGCGATCTGCCACGTGTCAAACGACGAAGCGCGGATGCTGGAGGACGCGCGGCGGCCGATCGTGCTGCTGCGGCGGCGCGCGGAAACGCAGCCGCTCCCTCACGGTCGCGGTTCGGATGGGGAGCCGCTCCCTTACGGTCGCGGTTCGGATGGGCCGCCGCTCCCTTACGGTCGCGGTTCGGATGGGCAGCCGCTCCCTCACGGTCGCAGTGCGGATGGGCCGCCGCTCCCTTACGGTCGCGGTTCGGATGGGGAGCCGCTCCCTCACGGTCGCGGTTCGGATGGCGTCGCCGTCGCCGTCGCACCGGGCAACCCTCTGCTGGGCGTGATGCTGCCCTACACGCCGCTGCACCATCTGCTCATGGCCGGGATGGACGACGAGGCCCTGGTGATGACCAGCGGCAACCGGTCTGACGAGCCGATCGCCTATGAGGACGCCGACGCGCGCGAACGCTTCACCGGCATTGCCGACTGTCTGCTGACGCACGATCGCGCGATCCAGAGACGCTGCGACGATTCGATCGTGCGCTGGACGGGCGGGGCGCCCATGATCTTGCGCCGCTCGCGCGGATACGTGCCCGAGCCGCTGACGCTGCCGGTGTCGTGCCGGTCGGCGGTGCTGGCGGTCGGCGGGCAGTTGAAGGCGACGTTCGCGCTGGGGCAGGACGAGCGGGCGATCGTCAGCCATCACGGCGGCGACCTGGACGACTTCGCGGCCTTGCGGGCGTACGTGCAGGCGATCGATGACTTCGAGCGATTCTTCGACGTGACGCCCACGGTGATCGTACACGACCTGCACCCGGACTACGCCACCACGCGGTACGCGGCGCAGCGCTGCGACGAGCGCTCTCCTGACGGGCCGCGAGCTTCAGCCCGCACGGACGTCCCAGCGCTGGATGGGGCACAGCGTGCGCCTGCCGGTCTGGAGCGGATCGCCGTTCAGCACCATCACGCCCACCTGGCGAGTTGTCTGGCGGACCATCAATCGGTCGAGACGGCCATCGGCGTGATCTTCGACGGGACCGGTTACGGCCTCGACGGGGCGGTCTGGGGGGGGGAGTTCCTGGTCGGCGGCCTGACCGACTTCCGCCGGGCCGCCCATTTGCGCTATGTCGCGATGCCGGGCGGGGAACAGGCGATTCGCGAGCCGTGGCGGATGGCGGCGGCGCATCTGATCGATGCCACAGGGAACGCTTCGTCCCTGCGCGGCGCGGTATCGGCGGACAAGCTGAACATCGTGGAGCGGATGGTCGCCCATCGCCTGAACGCTCCGCAGACGTCCAGCATGGGGCGGCTGTTTGACGCGGTTGCGGCGCTGGCTGGGATCCGACTCTCGGCTGCGTATGAAGGTCAGGCGGCGATGGAACTGGAATGGGCTGCGACCCGAGCCGGGACGGACGGCTGCTACTCATTCAGCCTCCAGACCGGGCCGATCAGCGATGACGCCCCGGGTCGGCCTGCCCGATCCAGCGCCGCCTGCGAGCCGCGTGACTCCTGCCCGCAGACCGGCAAGTCAACCGGCGCGGATCGCCCGACCACCACACCGCCGCCGATCGAGCGGGGCGAACGGGATCTCTGGTGGCCGATGGTCGTCGACACGCGGCGGCTGATCCGCGACGTTCTGTGCGACGTGCGGGCGTCGGTCGATCCGGCCGTGATCGCCCGGCGGTTCCATTCGACGGTCGTCGAGATCATCGCGGCCGTCTGCCACCGCCTGCGGGCTTCCACCGGTCTGGATCGGGTCGCGCTCAGCGGCGGCGTCTTCATGAACGTGCTGCTGCTGGAAGAGGCGACGGCGCGCCTTCAACGGGACGGATTCCGGGTGTATCGTCAGCGGCGCGTGCCGCCCAACGACGGCGGACTGAGCTTCGGCCAGCTTGCGGTCGCAGCGGCGAGGATGAGGCGATAAAAGGTTGGAAAGTTGAAAGGTTGAAGGTTGAAGGTTGGAAGGTTGAAGGTCTTAGGTTGGGAGGTTGCCGGGGAAGCACCTTTCCTATTCCCTGATTCCCTCACTCCCTTATTCCCTTACTCCCCGTGAAACGCGCCATGTGCCTTGGAATACCGGGACAACTGACTGAGAAATACGAGGAGCACGGGCTGCCGATGGGGAAGGTGGACTTCGGCGGCGTCACGAAGTCCGTCTGCCTGGCGCACGTGCCGGACCTGGAGGTCGGCGAGTATGCCATCGTCCACGTCGGTTTCGCCCTGTCGCGTCTGAACGAGGAAGAGGCGCGGATGGTGTTCGCGTTTCTGGATTCCATGAACGGCCTCGAGGAACTTCAGAGCGGGGGACGGGACGTCCCATGAAATACCTGGACGAATATCGCGACCCGGCCGCAGCGGTGAAGTTCCGCGAGCTGATCCGGGCGAGGACGACCCGGCCGTGGGCGATCATGGAAGTGTGCGGCGGACAGACGCACACCATCGTCAAGTACGGCATCGACGATCTGCTGCCGCCGCGGATCACGCTCATTCACGGACCCGGCTGCCCGGTGTGCGTGACGCCGCTGGAGATGATCGACCAGGCGCTCGTCATCGCCGCCCGGCCGGACGTGATCTTCTGCTCCTTCGGCGACATGCTGCGCGTGCCGGGAAGCCGCGGCGATCTGCTCTCCGTCAAAGCGAGCGGCGGCGACGTGCGGATCGTCTATTCGCCGCTGGATTGTCTGACCGTCGCGGCCGCAAACCCGGATCGAACGGTCGTCTTCTTCGCCGTGGGCTTCGAGACCACCGCGCCCGCCAACGCCATGGCGGTGTGGCAGGCGAAGCGGCTGGAGATGGAGAACTTCGCCGTACTGGTGTCGCACGTGCTCGTGCCGCCGGCGGTCGCGGCCATCCTGTCATCGCCGTCGAACCGCGTGCAGGGGTTCCTGGCGGCGGGACACGTCTGTGCGGTGATGGGATACGAGGAATACGAATCCCTGGCGGAGCGATTCCGTGTTCCGTTTGTAGTGACCGGCTTCGAGCCGCTCGACCTGCTGGAGGGCGTCTATCGTTGCGTCTGCATGTTGGAAGAGGGGCGCTGCGGCGTGGAGAACCAGTATGCCCGCGTCGTACGGCGGGAGGGCAACGTCGAATCGCGGCGGGCCATCGAGGAGGTGTTCGAGACGGGCGACCGCACCTGGCGCGGCATCGGAGCGATTCCGATGAGCGGCTATCGGCTCCGACCGGCCTATGCCGCCTATGACGCTGCTGTGCGGTTCGGCGTATCCGGCCTGACGGTGCGCGAGTCCGCCGAGTGCATCAGCGGGCAGGTGTTGCGGGGCATGAAGAAGCCCCAGGAGTGCTCTGCCTTCGGCACGCGCTGCACGCCGCAGACGCCTCTGGGCGCCACGATGGTCTCATCCGAGGGCGCCTGCGCAGCGTACTATCAGTATCGACGGATGGCTGTGAAGACGTAATGTCCGCAGATGACGCAGATTTGCGCAGATTAAGAGAAGAAAGAAGAGTAAATATCTATGGAGCCGTGGCAGCCAGCAATTCAGGGAAGGCGTTATATGAAGAAACGCTCTCTGAAACCTGCACTGCTGTCTGAGGGAGTGTTTGCGTTCGGAGAAGATTCCCGGCCAGCACTCTTCGCCCGGAGGGCGCGCGATCGTAGCCAGGGGCTTCAGCCCCTGGGAGGGGATCCCACCCATCTGCCGCCCGGAGGGCGGACGAGACGTACGACGGAATTACGCTTCCATTCGGGCCTGGCGGATCGCCCAACGCCCAATCCCAACAGGCGGCGTTCTACTGAACGAACGCCTCGTTCGCCCTCCGGGCGGCATGAATGGGGGGGCGACATCACCAGGGACTGAAGTCCCTGGCTACTCCCGTACGCCCTGCGGGCGAGGAGGGGTGGTGAGGCAGCAGTTCGACGGCGGTGGAGCTGCTCCCGTACGCCCTGCGGGCGAGGAGGACAATGCACCTGCGGCCGCAGCGACCGCCAACTCCGTCGCGTTCGCCGGAGCTTCGGGTGAACACAAGATGCGAACCGTCTGCCGCTGTTCGGCTGCGGGCAGTGCCCGCGCTGCGAGCATCTGCGAAATCTACGGATTCTCTCTTGTGATCCATCATAATGACTGACCCTGCACCATTTGAATCACTTGCCTGTCCGGCGCCGCTGCCGCAGGACCGGTTCATCGTCCTCGGCCACGGCAGCGGAGGGACGTTGAGCCATCAACTTATCCAGAATATCTTCCTGCCCGCCTTCAGTAATCCTGTGCTCGATGCGCTGGAGGATCAGGCCACCCTCGACCCCGCTCGCTTCGGCGGCGGCGCGGGGCGGATCGCGCTGACCACCGACTCCTTCGTCGTGCGGCCCATCTTTTTCCCCGGAGGCGACATCGGCTCGCTGGCGGTCCACGGGACCATCAACGACCTGGCGGTGGGGGGCGCCGAGCCGGTCTGCATCGCGGCCGCGTTCATTCTGGAAGAAGGGCTGACACTGGACGATCTGCGGCGCATCTGCGCCTCGGTGCAGGCGGCCTGCCGTGAGGCGGGCGTGACGCTGGTCACGGGTGACACGAAGGTCGTGGATCGCGGCAAGGGCGATCAGGTGTACATCACCACCACGGGTCTGGGCGTCATCCCGGCCGGGCGGGACGTCGCCATTTCCGCCGGCAACGCCCGTCCCGGCGACCGCGTGCTCGTCTCGGGGACGATCGGCGATCACGGCATTGCCGTCATGTCGGTGCGCGAGGGCATCTCGTTCGGCACGCCACTGCGCAGCGACAGCGCCCCCTTGAGCGGCCTGACCCGCGCCATGCTCGGCGTCTGTCCGCGCATCCACTGCATGCGCGACCCGACCCGCGGCGGCGTCTCCAGCGCGCTCAACGAGATCGCCGCGGCCTCGGGCGTAGGGATGAAGCTGACCGAATCAGCGTTGCCGATCCGGGCTGAAGTGCGGGCGGCGTGCGAGATGCTGGGGCTGGACCCGCTCTACGTCGCCAACGAAGGCAAGCTCATTGCCATCGTGCCGCCGGTGGACGCAGGCGCGGTGCTGGCCGCGATGCGCTCCCACCCGCTCGGCCGTGACGCCGCCGATGTGGGCGATGTGGTTGCCGACCACGCGGGCGTCGTCACGCTGAAGTCGCTGATCGGCGGCGAACGCGTCGTCGCCATGCTGGCCGGCGAGCAGTTGCCGAGGATATGCTGAACTCGATGTGGCGGACGAGTTAACGGGTGAGCCAGCCACTCGACAGTGACGCTCGATCGGCCGCGCGTCAGCCCGACCAGATGTCGTTCGCCACCAAGACGATGCCGAACACGATGAAGGCAAGCCCGAAGATGACACGCTGCCACCCCTCGGAAACCGCAGCGGGACCTTCATAGGTACTGCTCTCACCCAGCCAGCGATTGATAATCCGCCATTTACCAAAGACTCTGGCCTGACGGGTCCGGATGTTCCTTCTACCGACGTACACCAGGACGGCTCCCACCATCTCGGCCAACGCGAACGCCGCAAGGCGCTGCCACCATTCACCCGACATCGCCGCGACGATGCACGTACCGCCCGCGAGGGTGCGGTCTGTGAGCAGTTCGTCGAACATGCGCTTTCCCTGGCGAATCGGAGATTGTCTGCCCGACTCCAGTGGCGTATCTCCCGACTCGTGCTTCCTGACTCCGGACTCCCATGCTGCCTACGGTTTCTTCATCTTCTCCTTCATCCACGCCGTCACTTTTTCTACGAGCACCTCATTGAACCGGTTGGTGAACCCGGCCAGGTAGCTTTCTTCCTGATCCTGGGCCGGCTCGAAGTTATGGTCGATGCCGGGCAGGGCCAGCAACGTGCCGTTCTTTGCGGCGGAGGCGATCATCGCGCTGTCCGCGCGAGTGGCGACGAAGTCGGCCTCGCCCCAGATCGCCAGCACCGGGCTGTCACAGGCCTTCCACGCGTCCGCTACGTCGAGCTTCTCCATCGCCTGAACATAGGTGTAGTGCTGGCCGCCGATGTACTCGTCGCTTTGCACGAAGGAGTCGAAGGTCTGCTTCAAGCCGGCGTCCGATTCGAGCACCTGCCGCGGCGTCTTGCCCTCGGCCACGACGCCGTTCAGGAACGCGGCCAGCTTCCTGGTCCGCTCGGCGATCTCGCCGTCGTCGAGCATCTCCAGCTTCCAACTGCGCGCGCTCGCCTCGACCGTCGCATCGATCCACGATTCACCGACGGCGCCGTAGGTGATGACGCCGCGCACCGGCGCGCCGCGGGCCACCATCGGCGCGATCGCCGCGCCCAGCGAGTGCGTCAGCACGAAGACGTTGTCCTTGTCAACGTAGTCGTAGGTGGCGAGTTTCTCCAAGGCCCCGCGGAACGTCGCCACGTCCGTCTTGACGTCGGTCTGCCGCGGGTCCTCGCCCTCGCTGTCGCCTACGCCGACCCGCTCGACCCGCACGACCACGTAGCCCGCCTTCGTGAGTTCGCCGACCAGGCGCTTGAACGGGTGCGGACGCGGGCCGAAGTCCATGGACATCTGCGACATCGGCTGGATGAACAGCACGGCCGGGCGGGCGCCCTCGCCCTTCGGACGGGTGATAATGGTGCGCACGCGCTTGTCGCCGACGTAGGCGGCCTCGTAGAGCACGTCGAACTCGTCGGAGGTCTCCTTCGGCCGCTCGGCGAGCGTCAGTTTCAACTCGATCGGCTCGCCTTCGCGCACCACTTTCAGCGGCAGCACATCGCCAGCGTAGTACTTGCGCAGTACGGTCGTCAGCGAGGGGATGTCGGCGGCTTTGGCGTCGCCGATGGCGACGATCACGTCGCCGGCCTTCAGCCCCGCCGCCTCGGCCGGCGTTCCGGGGACAACGCCGCCGATGAGCACGCCTTCCGCAGACGCCAGTTTCAGGCTGGCGGCCGTGGCCGCATCGAGCGGGGCAAGCTGCACGCCCATCAGGCCGCGCCGACCCAGAGCCTGTGCGCCGGCGACGTCTGCCAGCACAAGAACCAGCCCAACAGTGAGCGCGCGAACCGCAATTGCTTTCGACATCCGCATGGAGAGTTCCTTTCGATGCGCGACCAGCGCGCGACCCGGCGATCAGAAGGCCGCATTGTATCGCCCTCCGGTCGCGTGCCTGTGTACGAAGCTGTATAGTCCTGCACGGAGCAGTCGCCGGTGGCGGTCAATCTGAGCCTCTTGGCCGGTTGAAAACCGCTGCCATACAGGCCACCGGTTGGAAACCGGTGCCACACAGGCCACCGGTTAGAAACCGATGCCACATAGGGGTCGACAGGAACGCTCATGAGCCTGATGAAGGGAGTCTCCGGGATACGCGGCGTGGTGGGCCAGACGCTGACGGAAGAACTGGCGGTGAACGCCGGGCGGGCCTTCGCCGCCTATCTGGGCGGGCGGGGGAAGGTCGTCATCGGGCGGGACTCGCGCGAGAGCGGGCCGCTCTTCCAAGCGGCCGTGATGAAGGGACTGACCACCGGCGGGATCGACGTCGTCGACCTGGGCCTGGCGACGACGCCGACCGTCGGCGTGATGGTCACGGAACTGGCGGCCGACGGCGGCGTGGTCATCACCGCCAGCCACAACCCGATCGAGTACAACGGCATCAAGTTCCTGACCCGGCGCGGCGCCGCGCCGGACGCAGCCACGGCCCAGGCGATCCTGGCGCTTCTGGACGACGCCCCCGCGCAACCACCGGTCGAAGGTCGCGTGGGGACCATCACGCCGCGCGACGGCGCCGATGAGCATCACGTCGCCCGCGTGCTGGACACCGTGGAACTGCCGGCGATCCGGGAGAAACGGTTCCGGGTCTTCCTGGACAGCGTCAACGGCGTCGGCGGCCACGTGGGCCGGGCGCTGCTGGACGCCCTCGGGTGCCACGTGCAACATCAGAACGCCGAGCCGACCGGCGCCTTCCCGCGCTCGCCGGAGCCGACGCAGGAGAACCTGGTGGCCGTCAGTCGAAAGGTGGGCGAAGCGGGGGTGGCGGTGGGGTTCGTGCAGGATCCTGACGCCGACCGGCTGGCGATCATCGACGAAAACGGGCGCTACATTGGTGAGGAGTACACGCTGGCACTGGCCGCGCGGCGGATCGTCTCGCTGAACCCGGGACCGATCGTGGTGAATCTCTCCACATCGCGGATGGTGGACGACATCGCAGCCGCCAGAGCGGGGGTGCGCGTGGTCCGAACGCCGGTGGGGGAGGCCAACGTCGTTTCCAAGATGGCGCAGGTGGACGCCGTGGTCGGTGGGGAGGGCAACGGAGGCGTCATCGACCCGCGGGTCGGCGCGGTGCGGGACAGTCTGGTGGCGATGGCGCTGACGCTGGACCTGATGGCGGCAGAATGCCGCCCGCTCAGCGCGGTTGTGGATGAGATGCCCCGCTACGTCATGGTCAAGCAGAAGATCGCCTGCGACCGCGATCGCATCGCGGCCGTGATCGATGCCGTCCGGCGGGGGTTCGCCGATCAGGACTGCACCGACGTGGACGGCATTCGGGTCGACTGGCCGGACCGCTGGATCCATGTGCGGGCGTCGAACACCGAGCCCATCCTGCGCGTCATCGCGGAGGCAGGGGAGCTTTCCGAAGCGGAAGCCCTGGTCGCACGGGTACGCTCGCTCTTGGATGGCGGTGGGTGACACCATCAGCGGGCGCCTGCCGCGGTTGCCACGGATCCCGGTGTTGCGGGCCTGACCGGTGACGCCTACACTTCGGTGCTCGGCGACGAGGGTCGTAAAGCGCTGTTCAGGCCGGGTTGCTCGACCGGAAAAACGACGATTGGCGGCCAGCGCCCTCGGCGCGGCGAACCGTACTTGGAAGAGGCCACGGTGCCTGACAAATCCCAACCATCACCGGACCTGCCACCGGCCGGGTCCGTGGTGATCAAGCTGGTCGCCGTTCCACTGCTGATCGTCACGCTGATCGTGGGCGGCGCGATCACGGTGGTCATTCTTTTCGGACGTATCAGCGCCGAGCAGGACAGGAGCGTGTCGGACCTGCTGGCGGCGGTCGAGTCGCCGCACGGGGAAAAGCTGCTCGACGTGGCCTTGATGCCGCGCGACAAGGAGATCTGGCAGGCCGCCCGCGAACTGGCCATGCGGCTGGACAAGAAAGAGGTCGAGGTCACGCCGGCGGAGCTGAGCGACGTGGTGCAGCGCCTCTCGGCACTGTCGGACCGGATGCTGGCCTCCGCCCGCGACCTCGGCAAGACGGGCGTGCAGAAGTTCGAGTTCGTGCTGGCGGCGCTGGCGCGGACCGATCGGCCGGAGGCGATCGCCGCGATCGTCCGGTGCCTGGACTGCTCATTGTGGGAGGTTCGGCGCAGCGCCGTACAGGCGCTGGCGTCGATGCACCAGGTGGAAGGGGTCCGTGACGCCGCCCTGGGGCCGATCTGCCGCCTGGCCGGCGAGGACCCGGAGCCGGTGGTGCGGACGGTGTCCGCCTACGCCCTCTCGTTCGTGGCGGATCCGTCGGACGCCGCGGCGATCGACGTTCTGACCGGCATCTGCACCGGCGATGAGAGTGATCGCGAGGTGATCTGGAACGCCGCCCTGTCTCTGGCGCGGCTGGGCAGCCCGGCCGGGCGGAGCGAGCTGCGCGACATGCTGGACCGGACGTACTGGTCCGAAAAGGTGCCGATGCGGGTGGAGCAGTCGCCCGGGCAGTTCGTGGAGGCGCCGATGTCCGCGTCCCGTGTCGATGAACACCTGATTGCGGCGATCGACGCGGTCTCGCACCTGGAGGACGAAGAGCTGTGGTCCCTGGTCCGCGGGCTGGAGCGCGATCCGTCGCTGAGCGTCGTACACAAGGTGCGCGAGGTGCTGGAGAAACGGCCATCGGACGGCGGCGCCTAGTCGGGCTTGAAAAAGAGGTTCGTTTGCGATAGACGCACGCCGCCGACCGGCGGGCGCGGACGCCGCCGCCGGGGCGGTGCGGCCGGCCGGCCGCGGCAAGGTGGACCAGATGGCGACGAAAGAACTCGTAACCAAGGTCTGGATCGAAGAGGGGTGCATCGTCTGCGACGCCTGCGAGACGACCGCGCCGACGGTCTTCGAGGTGCTGGAAGACACGTGCATCGTCCGGCCGGCGGCGCTGGAAGCGGAGTTCACCAAGCCGCTGACGCAGGACATCATCGATGCCGCGGAAGAGTGCCCGGTCGACGTGATCAAGTTCGAGACCGCGCCGTTCGAGGTGGCGGAAGAAGTGGTCGCGGCGGCTGACGCAGCCGAGGCTTCGGCAGGGGCCGACGCACCGGAGGCGCCGGCACAGAAGCCCGCCGCTGCCGCGAAGCCCGCTCACGCCGCCAAGGCAGCGGCTTCCGGCGCCGCCAAGGATCAGGCCAAGACCGCCGCCACGGCCAAGGCGCCCGCGCCGCCGGCGTCCGAGGAGATCGGCGATCCGGCCATGCAGGCGCTGCTGCGGGCGGCCCGATCTCGCGGCGGCAACGCGGCCATCGCCCGGCGGGCGGGTGGCGTGTCCTCGCCGCTCGACTCCAAGGATCCGGACGAGTTGCCGCCCGACGCTCGCTTCGCCAAGACGCTGGACGCCGCGAAGAAATCGAAGGAGGCCCTGACGCGGCGCGAGGTGATGTCGAGTTCGGCAGCGGCGATGGGGCTGGGGTGGGGGTTGTTCGCGACCACCTCAGTGGGCAGTGTGGTGGCGTTCCAGCGGTTCATGATGCCCAACGCCCTGGAGGAACCGGACCCGCGGGTGCGGGTCGGGCCCGTGTCCAAGTACATGGAGATGGCGCCCGGCGAGGTCAACGAGGATTTCAAACCCAGAGGCATCTGGATGATCCGCACCGAGGATCGCATCGCGGCTCTCAACATCATCTGCACCCACCTGGGATGCATCCCGAACTGGCTGGCGAACGACCGCAAGTTCCTCTGCCCGTGTCACGGCAGCGGCTACTACTACACCGGGATCAACTTTCAGGGTCCGACGCCGCGGCCGTTGGAGCGGTTCAGGCTGTCGGTGGTTGACGGCATCGTCGTGGTCGACAAGAGCAAGAAGTTCCAATACGAACTGGGTCAGTGGGCCAACCCGGAGAGCTTTATCGCGGTGTGACCAGGGCAGGGCGGACGCGGCGGCCGGATGGAGCGTCTGTCGGCGGCCGGGCCGCAGCGGCACGGCCCGCGCGCGGACGCACGTGAGTGCGAGGTTCAGGAAACAGGTTTCATGGGTTCGTATTTACCGCTGGTGATCGTTCTGGCCGCAGGAGGCGTGGGCACGGTGGTGCTGGTGCTGTTCGGCGGGGCCATCCTGACGTGGGTGCGCGAGGGGCAGGTGTGGAACAGCGTGTTCCGCCACGGCATCCCGCGCGACCGCCGCACCCGGGCGATGGCGGTGCTCAGCAACGTCTTCCTTCACCTGCACCCGGTGGCGGTGCGCAAGAGCGGCATCCGTCTGTCGTTCACCTGGTGCATGGGAGGGCTGACGTTCTTCCTGTTCCTGGCCGAAGTCGTCACCGGCGTGCTGCTGATGTTCTACTACCGCCCCGTCGTTGAATACGCCTACGTGGACATCCAGAACATGCGGGCCAAGGTGATCTCGATGGGTCTGATGCGCGAGATCCACCGCTGGGGCGCGCACGCCATGGTGATCTCGATCTGGCTGCACATGCTGCGGGTGTTCCTCACCGGCAGTTACAAGCCGCCGCGCGAGTTCAACTGGACGGTGGGGGTCATCCTGCTGGTGCTGACGCTGCTGCTGTCGTTCACCGGATACCTGCTGCCCTGGGACCAGTTGGCAATGTGGGCCATCACGGTCGGCTCGAACATGGCGCGGGCGACGCCGCTGTTGGGGCACGAAGGGCCGCTGGCGTCGTTCCTGAAGATCGACGGCGTGCCGCTGGTTCATGCGGGGTCGGACGCGCGGTTTGGCTTGCTGGCGGGGACGTTTGTCGGGCCTAACGCGCTGCTGCGGTTCTACGTGCTGCACTGCGTGTTTTTCCCGGTCATCGTGTCGGTGCTGATCGCCGTCCATTTCTGGCGGATCCGGAAGGACGGCGGCATCAGCGGGCCGTTGTAGGCGGACAGGCGGAAGTCAACGCAAAGACGCGAAGCGGCAAAGACGCAGAGAAGACTGAGGGAGCTTACTTGGAGCGCCCGCCTTCATGCGGGGCCTTTCAACACTGGTCGAGAGCCGGTGACACAATTTCAGAGCCCCGGCATTCATGCCGGGCGGAGCCGGACACCGGCTGGAAGCCGGTACCACACTCACCGGTTACAAACCGGTGCCACATGGAGAGTCACCGGTTACAAACCGGTGCCACAAAAGACACCGGTTGAAAACCGGTGCCACATGGGAGTCAGTCAACGGACGCGGACATGGAAACCCTGCTGCTGGCCGAGTCGACCGCCGAGAGCCTCAAGGGCGTGATCAACGCGCTGTGCGAACCGGCCCCGTTTTTCATCATCAGTTGCATCGCGCTGATCGTATTCCTGGTGGGCTATCGCACGTTCACCCGGCCGGCGGTAGCATTAACGATCGGCGCTGCGTTCACGCTATTCTATATCATCAGCGCGTTCGATCCGAACTTCGCTGCGATCATCAAGAAGCCGGACAACGTGCCCATCACCATCATGATGTTCTCGGTCGGCTTCTGCACCTGGGTGGCGTTCCGGCAGGCCGCGATCAACGACGAGCGGATGGAGCGGGGCGAGCCGCTGATCGAGGCGGGCTCGGACGACAAGGTGCTGGTCTGGCCGGACCTGGTGTACACCGAGCTGATCGCGCTGACGTTGTGTACGGCCGTGCTGATCGTGTGGGCGATCCTGCTGCGGGCGCCATTGGAGCAGCCGGCCGATCCCTCCGTGGCCCCCAACCCGGCCAAGGCGCCGTGGTACTTCCTGGGCTTGCAGGAGTTGCTGGTCTATTTCGATCCCTGGATCGCGGGCGTGCTGCTGCCCGGGCTGATCATCGTGGGGCTGATCGCGCTGCCCTACATCGACCGCAACCCGCGCGGCAACGGCTACTACACCTTCAAGGAGCGCCCGTTCGTCATCTCGACGTTCATGTTCGGCTGGGTGATCCTGTGGGTAGTGTTGATCGTCTTCGGCACCTTCCTGCGCGGGCCGAACTGGAACTTCTTCGGACCCTACGAGTTCTGGGACCTGCACCGGCTGGCAGCGCTGCTCAACGTGAACGTCGCGGACATCTTCTGGGTGCGGTGGATGGGCCGCGGGCTTCCGGACGACTGGATGCTCCGGGAGCTGCCCGGGGTCTTCCTGATGGGCGGTTATTTCTTCATCCTGCCGGTGCTGCTGGCCTTCACCGTCCTGCGCAAGATCTACAGACAGGTCGGCCTGATCCGGTACGCCATCGCGGTCATGCTGCTGCTGTGGATGGCGCTGGTGCCCATCAAGATGCTGGCCCGCTGGACGCTGGACATGCACTATTTCCTGGCGGTGACCGAGTACTTTTTCAACATCTAATAGGAAGGGAACAGGGAGTGAGGGAGTCAGGGAGCAAGGGAAGAGCACGGAGTGACGCCTGGCGGCATTCTTTCCCTTGCTCCCCTGCTCCCTCACTTGCCGACTCCCGCGGCGCAAGCCGTTACGAGCGAATCTGATGCCTGTACCTACTGATACGCTATACCGGATGGACCGGCTCAACGTCATCTTCGCGGTCTCCGCCGCGCTGATGCTAGTGTCCTTCCTGTGGTTCATCGCCGTGGACCACGACCTTCCCTGGCGGGATTACCAGTCGGACTTCATGTCCGCCCAGTCGGGGCTCTCCTATCTGGACTACGTCGCGACGCGCACGGACGAGGTGCAGCAGCAGATCGACGCCGCCGCGGCCCGGCTGGAGGAAGCGCGGTCGCTGGTCCACTCGCGGCGGGGCACCATCCAGCGGCTGCGGGAGGAGCTGATCGCGCTTAAGGCGGAGTACGACGACGTCAAGCTCAGGCACAGCAGCGCCGAGCAGGTGCTGCAAGTGTTGCAGCAGCGCTTCGAGGAAGTGCTGGCGGAGCACGGCGAGGAGGAACCGCGGACCCAGAAGGCGCGGCAGGAACTGGAGGAGGAGCGCAACCACGTCGCCCGGCTGCGGCTGCGCAAAGAGCAGCTCGAAGATGAGCAGCGGGCGAAGGAAGCGAAGATCAACGAGGCGACGGCGCCGGAGACCGAGGCGCTGAAAGCCTACAATACCCTTATGCGCCAGCGCGAGGAGGCCCTGGCCCGATCGGAAGACTTCCGCCGGCAGTTGGTGTTCAACATCCCGCTCGCCGACTTCGCCGCGCCCTTCAGCACGCCCGGCCGTCAGGAGATCAAGCAGATCGTTCTCCCCGACGTGCGGCAGCCGTTGAACTATCTCCAGTCCTACACGATCGACCGCTGCACCACCTGCCACACCGGCATCGACAACAAGGCGCTCACCCGCCAGGCGCTGGTCCGCCGGTTCGAAGAAGCGATCCCCGCCATCAACGACTACCTGGCCGACCGCGGCGCTGCGCCGCTGGACCCGGTGGAGGCGCCGACGCTGGCCGGCAACGACGCGCCGAGACTGACCTCCGGCAACGTCTCCCGCCACTGGGACCTGCTGGATGCGCGACAGAAGTCCGCCTACTACTCGGCGCTGCTGACGCGGATCAACGGCTTCCTGGAGCGGGAGGGGCTGGACCCGATCGTGCTCGACCAGCCGCTGCTGGGCCACCCGGACCTGGAACTGTTCGTCCACGTGGACTCGCCCCACCCCATGGCGAAGATGGGCTGCACCGTCTGTCACGAGGGCAATCCGCACGAGACGGACTTCGTGCTGGCGGCGCATTCGCCGCCCGATCATGAGACGCAGAAGGAATGGGAGCGCGAGCACTATGTCCGGGTGCTGGGCATCCCGACGGCGACCTTTGAGCTGGTCGAGCACTACTGGGACCGGCACATGCTTCCGCTGAAGTACACGGAAGGCTCGTGCGTCAAATGTCACACCGACCCCAACGGCATCGGGCAATTCGCCGGCGAGCCGCGCGGCCGGGTGATCCAGCGCGGGCAGAACCTCTTCACCCGGGCCGGCTGCATCAACTGTCACCTGGTCGAAGGCATGGGCGACCATCGCCGCGTCGGTCCGGACCTGGCCCACGTGGCCACCAAGCTGGAACCGGGCTTCACCCAGCAGTGGATTTACAATCCGCGGCAGTTCCGCCCCTCGACCTGGATGCCCCACTTCTTCATGCAGGAGAACAACGGTCCCGGCAGCGAGAACCAGTACGACCCGCACCCGGTGCTGCGGACGCAGACAGAAGTGGCGGCGATGACGGAATATCTCTTCGCGTTCTCGACCGTATGGCAGCAGGAGCCGCTGCCCGCCGGGCTGACCGGCGACGCCGAGCGCGGCCGCGATCTGTTCAAGACCGTCGGATGCCTGGGCTGTCACGCCAGCCTGGCCGAGTATGGCGAGGAGTGGATCCAGGCCGACCTGCGGCACGACGGCAAGACGCCGGCGCAGGCGCAGGCGGACTACGACGCGATGACCTACAACGAGCGCGTCAAGTATGCTCTGGAACACTTCCCCAGCGACCGCGACACGGTGTTCGACCCCGATCCGATCCGCTTCGATCCGCAGCGGGAGTACAACCCGCCGGTGTTCACCCGCATCGGTCCTGAGCTGTCGGCGGTGGGGACCAAGACCACGGTCGAATGGCTGTACGCCTGGCTGCGCGATCCCAGCGCCTACTCCGCCGACACCCGCATGCCCGGCCTGCGCCTCAGCGAGCAGGAGGCGCTGGACCTGGCGGCCTACCTGGCGGGCCTGAAGCACGACGAGCCGAACTTCGAGCCCTTCCCCGCCGATGAAGCGCAGGCGCGGGCGGTGTACGACGAGGCCTTCGATATCCTGTCCGCCCAGCGCAGCGAAGCCCGCTCGCGGGCGGTGCTCGAAGATCAGGACGGGGAACTGACGCGGATGATCGAGGCGCTGTTCGCCCGCTCGGATGCCGAGGCCCGCGCCCGGGCCGGCGAGCGCATCGCGGCGATGAGCCTGGAAGAGAAGCGGATGGTCTTCCTGGGCAGCAAGGCGATCGCCCACTACGGCTGCTATGCCTGCCACAACATCCCGGGCTTCGAGAACGCCGTCCGGCCGGGCACCGAACTGACCACCTGGGCGCAGAAGCCGATCAGCCAGCTCGACTTCGGGTTCTTCGGGCACGGCACTGAGGAACTGCGCGAGCAGCCGCACAACAAGGAATTGTTTGCCCGCCTTTACCCGCCGCACCGCGAAGACCTGATCGAGCTGGCCCGCGGCCACAACCCCGAAGAGCAGGTCAACACCACGCATGCCGGGTTCGCTTATCACAAGATGCGCAACCCGCGCATCTGGGACCGCAAGAAGCTCAAGAAGCCGTTCGACAAGCTCAAGATGCCGAACTTCTACTTCCTGCAGGAAGAGGCGGACGCGCTGGTGACGTTCCTGATGGGTCGCACGGCCCCGCGGGTCAACCACAACCTGCAAGTGGAGTACGACGACGCCCGCAGCGCCATCGCCGCCGGCCGGGGACTGATCCGCGACCTGAACTGCATCGCCTGCCACCAGATCGAGGACAACGTCGCCACCGTGCAGCAGTATTTCCGCGTCAGCGAGGTGGGGCGGCTGCGCTTCGACGAGGACAACGCGCCGCCGAATCTGCGCGGGGAGGGGGCCAAGATCCAGCACAACTGGTTCTTTGAGTTCCTCAACCACGTGGAGCCGCTGCGGCCGTGGCTGAAGGTCCGCATGCCCAGCTTCAACCTGACGCCGCGGGAGACGACCACCATCGTCGAGTACTTCGCCGGCCTGGCGCAGGAGGATGCGCGGCACTTGTCGCGGCAGCTCAAACCCATCAACGAATTCATAGAGGCTCAGGCGGCCGCCGGAACGGCGTTCGAGGCGGACGGGCGCGAGATGCCGCCGGGGCACGGATGGTTCCTGGAGCCGTCGCTGGAGGAGGAGACGGATCTGCTGGCGAAGTACGCCGTCACCAACCGGCTCTCGCGGGCGTTCGAGCTGGATCCGGCCCAGAACACCGCCGCGCAGCTCGCGGACAAGTTCCACAGCGTGCTCAAGGACGTCTCCTTCCTGCGTGAGCTGTATGACGTGCGTTACCCGTTCGTGGATGCGCCGCGCCCGTTCGTGTCCGACGATCACTTCCAGCGCGGGGAGCAGTTGCTGCTGGAGCTGGGCTGCCTGAAGTGCCACGTGCTGGGCGACCCGAGCATCGACGGCGCCAACAAGTCGCCCACCGCCCCCAACCTGAACCTGGCCTACCGCCGCCTGCAGCAGGACTGGATCCGCCGATGGCTGAAGGCGCCGTCGGTGATCCAGCCGGGCACCAAGATGCCGGGCCTGTTCCCCGAGCGCGGCACGCTGAGCGCTTTCGCCGACTTCGGCGAGGCGCGGGCGGAGCTGGAAGCCCGATATGGCGCGACCGCGGCGGACCAGATCGAACTGATCCTCGATTACCTCTACCACGCCGGCCTGCGCAACCACACCGCCATCGACCCGAAGGTCGCAGCGGCGCAGCAGGCGCAGCCGGCCGCGGGCGACGAGGAGTTCTTCGAGGAAGAGGAGGAGTTCTTCGAGGACGACGGGTAGTTTGAGCGGGTGGACCGCCTTGCGGTCGATGAGCCGGTAGGCGAGAATGGCGCCCCACGGGTCCACGAACGAGACGACCGAGGATGGCTGTTGTGCCCAGGGCCAAGGCGAAGTCAGACACTCCGGTAAGCGTCGATGCCAGGCAGCCCGACCGACTGGTGGTCCTCACGCCCGAGGACGAAGATCGTTTCGTCCGTTCGTGCAAGTAGGTCGTCGAGGCATCGAAGCTCGGCATCAGCCGGGACGTGTGGCTGCGGGAATTACACGCGCTGCTCTCCCACGTGAGGCTCTGGGCGCAGCGCCACGCGGCGGAGGTGACCAAGTGCGTCGCGATGCAGCGAGATGACCAGATCGCGATCTTCGTCGTACCACGGGCGGGACGGTACGACTTGAAACCAGCGACAGATTGACCGACCTCGATCTCGAATTGGCCGAGAAGTTCCAGGCGTGTCCGTGCGATGTGCTCCAGATGCCGGATAAGTCATGGGACGAGCTGCAGGACTCGACCGGCAACTGGCTTTCGGTTCTGATCTATGGCGACTGCAGCCGAGCACAGGATGAAGTGGCTTCATACGCATTGAATCCAGCGTCCAGAAGCTGATGGGCGAGTCGGAATCGCTGGCTCCCATCTGGGAGAGTTGAGTCGAACAGCGGCGCTCGGAATACCGGGCGTCGGCGAACGGCGCGTCACCCGTCAGCAATCCGTCTCGAGATCACAGACGGCCACGGTGTGCGGCCCACGTTCCAGGCCGCTCCACTTGCCGGAGGCCTTGCCCTTGGAGTTGGTCGTCTTCGGCACCGGCGCGCCGCCGTCGACCGTGAAGGTCACGGCGCTTCGGGGCGTGGCGTTCTTGAGCTTGCCCAGCACTCTCGTGCCGCCCTTCTTGCACTTGGCGCTGAGTTTGGCCGACTCTCCGCACCCGCCCGGTTCCTGGCCGGCGCAGACGCCGCGGATCAACCAGTTGCCCGGATAGCCGAAGGCGTCGATGCGGTCCCACTGCTCATCCGCAGGATAGTAAGGCGGATCGGGCACGTCGCCGCGGGCGTAGGACGCTACCCACGAGCGGCGCTGCGTGCGCGTCTGGTCGAGCTGGGCGGGAAAGTCGCGGAACCCCTCGCGGCCGGAGCGATTGACCAGCCCGATGAGCACGTCGCCCGGTCCGGGCAGGACCAGGTGCGGGTTGATCGGATACTTGTTCCATTTGTAGGCGCCGCGCTCCAGGATGCGCACGGAGTAGGTGGCAACGTGCTCGGCGCCGGTGCCCGGGTTGCCGTCGCCGTCCACGTCGGCGTGGATGACGATGTCGACGGCGTCGCCGACGTGGACGTTGTTGTCGCCGAATTGCGCCCACACCTCGCTCAGCTCGAACGGATAGCTATCGGGCGTGAATCGGTTGAACCACACGAACTGCCCGGCGTCGCCGATGGCGCGGTCGGGCACGTCGTCGTCGAGGGAGACCACGCACGGCTGAGCGGCGGCCCAACTGCCGCCGGCCAGCAGCAAGGCGGACGCCATCGAACCGAAGTGCATTGCTCGCGTGTTCACGCCGTTTCTGGTATCAGAAACGCAACGCCGATGTCAACCCCAAAGCGAACCGTGAACCGGGACGGCGCACGTTTGCCTCGGCACGCTCTACTCCTGATGCGCTGCGTCGCGCCGGCGGGAGAACTATGACCGAACTGATGCTCACACGTGATCAGGTGCGCCTCGTCGACCGGCTGGCGGTCGAGCGATTCGGCTTAACCGGCCTGGTGCTGATGGAGAACGCCGGGCGCAGCGCGGCCGAGATCATCCGCCGCTGTTTTCCGCGGTGCTCCGCTGCGCGGATCGTGTGCGGCAGCGGCAACAACGGCGGCGACGGCTGCGTCATCGCCCGGCACCTGCACAACGCGGGGTGGCAGGTCGAGGTCCTGGCCGCCGGCCGGCGCGACCGGTTCTCACATGACGCGGCCGTCAACCTCGGCATCGTGGAGGCGATAAGGCTGCCCCGCCTGTGTACGGCGGAGGTGGAAGCGCAGATCGAGTGGGTGCGACGCCGAACGTCGGACGAAGCCGTGCTGGTGGACGCGCTGTTGGGCACGGGGTTCAGCGGCCAGGTGCGGGCGGACGCCGCCGCGCTGATCGACGCGCTCAATCGGGCTCCGCGGGCGGCCGTCGTCGCGGTCGACGTACCGTCCGGACTGGACTGCCAGACCGGCCAGCCGTCCAACGCGACGGTCCGTGCCGACCTGACGATCACCTTCGTGGCCAACAAATCGGGACTATTGGAAGCGTCGGCCGCGCCCTTCGTGGGTAGAATCGAGGTGGCGGACATCGGCGTCCCGCGGCAGCTCATCGCGGACGTGGCGGCAGGTCGGGGTTGACATTCGTTCGTTTCCTGTTAGGCTATCTCGATATGGGCGCGACCAGCCGAACTCTTTTGGACCAACCTCTCTCGAGGCGGGCACGGGTGCGCCTCCTGCTGGTCGCAGGGTTGATCCTCGTTTCGCCGGGGCGCCCGCAGGCTCGGGGTGGTGGAGAGGGTCCGCAGTCGGCGCAACCTGCGCCGGTTGAACCGTCGCCGGTGCGTACGACCGATGACCTGCTGAAGCTGGCCGGCGACGGGTTCCGCGTGCGCGAGACGGGCCATTTCGCCATCGCGTACGACTGCGCGTATGAGCACCTGCGTCCGCTGACCGGCCGCGCCGAGGCCACCTATCAGGCCATCGTCCGCATGTGCGAGAGCACCGGGGTCCGGACGCACGCCCGGGCCGAGCGGCTCCCCGTGCTTTTTTTCGACTCCTACGAGGCGTTTCACACGCGGACCGCGGCCCTGCAGCCCAACGCGGCCGCGCTCGCCGGCTTCTACAACACGCAATCGAACGTCGCGTTCTTCTTCAACACGCTTTCCCGCCCGGACGTGATCGACTTCGACCGCCAGCTCGCCGAGTATCAGCGGCAGGTGCTCGAACTGCGGCAGCGGGGGCGGTCCGCGGCGGCAGAGCAGGCCGCCCTGCAGCGGCAGCTCACCGCGTGGCGCATCCAGCGGGACGCCTTCGTCGAACGCATCAATCGGATGGTGATTCAGCACGAAGTCGCGCATCAGGTGCTGTATCACCTCGGGGTCCACGCCCGTGAGGCGGTCAACCCCGGCTGGCTGGTCGAGGGGCTGGCGTGCCAGTTCGAGGTGCCGCAGAAAGCCGCGCACGGCGGGCTGGGGGCCGTCAACGACATCCGCCTGACGGAGTTTCGCAGCGCCTTCGACCTGGCAGAGGGCGATGCGCCGCCGCCGGCCGGCGCGCGACGGGCGGCGTTCGAGTCGGGGCGGTTCCTGCCGCTTCGTGAGTTGATCGCGGACGCGCAGGCACTGTCCGCCGCCCGAGGCGGCACCCACCTGAGCTTCCGGTATGCCCAGGCGTGGAGCCTGGTGCTCTTCCTGCACCGGACCCGGCGCGAAGCGTTCGCCATCTACGTCAACGCCGTAGCCGGCCGGGCGGCCGGGTTTCAGAGCGATGCCGCCACGGAACTCTCCGGGTTCGAGAAGGCGTTCGGTCCGGTCGATGGTGCGTTTGAATCCGCCTGGCTGGACTTCGTCTTCGAGGAAATGACGCGCCAATAGCAGGTTCGAGATGATGGAGCGTCAGGAGCGTGTTCGAAACAGCGTAGCGCCAATGGCGTAAGGGAGCCGGGCGGCGTACCACCCGACTCCCTCACCGGTTCACTTCCTACCTCGGCCCAACAGCGTTCGACGCAGAATCCTGTCGCCACATTCACCGGCTGGAAGCCGGTGCCACACATCCACAGGCTGGGAGTCGGTGCCACCCATCCACAGGCTGGGAGTCGGTGCCACAGCCCAGAGCCCCGTCTTTCAAGGCGGGCGGGGTCCGCCGGTTGAGGCTCGGCTCCCCGCCGCGTGGCGGTTCAGCCAGCTTATCGGCAGCCCACTCCGGCGGCATGACGTTCACGGCGGCGTAACCCACGCGGAGACAGTGGCAACGATTCCCTGCCGGATCCCGGGGAGGTGCTGCTGTGCCGCGGGCGTGTTACGATGCACGAGAACCAAGGGAGCGCCCGGCGATGAAGAAGCTGACCTCACTGGCCCTGATCGTCGTTTCGATCACCACGCTGTCCGGCTGCGTTACCACGCCGATCCACACCGGCCGGCTCCTGCGGGACATGACCGACATGCCGAGGCTGACGCGCGACCCGTCACCCGCGTACAAGACGGTGCAGTTCTCCTCGTTCGACCGGCGCAGCAGCCTGCCCGGCGGGCCGCAGTGGTTCGCCAACTCCGACGGGTTCGGCGGAGAGCCGATCCCGGGGTTCGAGGCGGTCGTCCGCGAGCCGGATGAGGACGGCGTCGGGGAGTACCTGATCTGCGACGTGTCCGGTCCGGGAGCGATCGTGCGCACCTGGACGGCCGCGATGGGCGGAACGATTCGCGTCTGGCTCGACGGCCGGCGAACGCCGCTCTACGAAGGACCGACCGCTGATTTTCTGTTTTCGCCCTATCACGCCATCGCCCAGTCCGCGGGGAACGCCGACGTGCCGGAGGGCCTTTTCCAACAGCATCAGGCGAGCTACAGCCCCATCCCGTTCGCCCGGCGCTGCCGCATCACCTGGACCGGCAAGCTCAAGGAAGTCCACTTCTACCAGATTCAGGTCCGCACGTACGAGCGCGGCGCGCCCGTGCGGACGTTTCGACCGGACGATCTGAAGACGTATGCCCCGTTGCTGGACGAAACGCGCCGCACCCTCGACGCTCCCTCGAAGGCGTATCGGTACACCAGCCCCAAGGCGCCCCTGAAGATCGCGGCCGCCATCGATCCCGGCGCTGCGGCCCAGGTGCTCGCGCTCGACGGGCCGCGGGCGATCGAGCGGCTGACGCTGAAGCTGGACGCGGCCGATCCGGATCTGGCCCTGCGGCAAACGGTGCTGCACGTCTACTTCGACGGGGCGCCGTGGGCGCAGGTCGAGGCGCCGGTGGGAGACTTCTTCGGCGCTGCGCCGGGCGTCAACCCGTTCGATGCGTTGCCGTTCACGGTCGAGCCGGACGGCACGATGACCTGCCGCTACGTGATGCCGTTTGAGTCGTCGGCGCGCATCGTGCTGGACAATCGCGGTGACCAACCCGTGAGGGTGACGGGTTCGGCACTTCCGATGGACTACGCCTGGAACGACCGGTCGATGCACTTCCGCGCCCGCTGGCGGGTGGACCACGGCGTGACCGGCTCGGGCGCCGCCCCGCAGGACGTGCCGTTCGTAGTCGCCGGCGGGACGGGGCGATACGTGGGCACGGCGCTGATGCTGCTGAACCCGATCGATGTTCCCACCCCCTGGGGCGGCTGGTGGGGCGAGGGCGATGAGAAGATCTTTGTCGACGGCGACCGGACGCCGTCGACCTTCGGCACCGGGTCCGAGGACTACTTCGACTACGCCTGGTCGGCCCCGGACATCTTCAGTCACGCCTACTGCGGCCAGCCGCGCAACGACGGACCGGGCAACCGCGGCTTCGTCACCAACCACCGCTGGCACGTGCTCGACGACCTGCCCTTCCGCAGCCACTTCGCGTTCTACCTGGAACTTTTCCCGCACGACCGCGTGCCGGGCATGTCCTACGCCCGCATCGGCTATTACTACGCCCGTCCGGGATGCCACGACGACCACGTGGTTGTCACGGACGAAGACCTGCGCCCACTGCAACTGCCCGAGTGGCAGCCGCGGGCGGCGTTCGCGTTGCAGGGCGCGGCGATCCACGCGGCCGAGGATCTGGCTCAGCCGGGGCCGCGAACGAGCCTGGTCGAGGGCCGCCTCTGGGCCGGCGGCGCCCTGTTCGCGTGGCGCCCGGCCGGGGAGGGCGATGCCCTGCAACTGCGGTTCTCCGTCCCGCAGGCCGGTACATACGAACTCCACCTCGGTCTTGCACTTACGCCCGAGGCGGGACGCATTTCATTACACGTGGATCGGAAGGCGGCGCCCATCCCCGGCGCCGGCGACGTGCTCGACCTGTACGTGCCACACCGCACGATGGAACGCCAGTTCTCCACCGAGGCCGTAACGCTGACCGCGGGCGAGCACACGTTGACCATCGTCTTCAAGGGTGCATCGGCGGAGGTATTGCAACCCGTCATCGGCGTGGACTACGTGGCGGTCAAAGCCCGCGAATGATGCGGGCAGTGGCTCACGCAGAGGCGCAAAGGCGCGAGCTTCTTCTACCTGTGCAGCACCGGGTTCTCGCGCCAATCCTTGCCCTTCTCGTGCCCCCACGTTTCCACCCGCGGCCGGCGCTCGCGCAGGCGGACGGACTCAATGCCCAGGTAGTATCCTCCCGACTGCGGGTCCTTCCCCACGCACTCCAGCCGCAGCCTGTACTCACCCGGGTCGGGCCAGAAGTCCAGCAGGTGATACTCCCAGTTGTCGATGTCCGCTCTGTAGAAGTCCATGACGCCGCCGATCTTTACGCCGTTCAGTGCCGCCTGGTACCTGCCGAAGTCGTAGCTGCGCGTCATGTTCAAGAGCAGTCGCACCGGCGCCTTTTTGCCCACGGTGAACGGAATTTCGATCCACGCGCCGTCGGTACTTGCGGGTCTGTACAGAATCTGGCCCTTCTCGTACTGGAGCAGTTGCTGGACTTCGGCGGCGCCGTCACCGTGATACTCGTCTCCCGCAAAGTCGGCCGCGTAGAAGACCTTGTCCAGGTTCGGCAGCTTCCGCGCCGCCGCGTCCGGCGCCCGGGCGGTGAAGGTGGGCTCGCCCTGTTGATACCAGAATGCGACGCTCGAGTAGTCGTCCTCGCGCTCGTTCCAACTGATCGACTGGTAGTCGGCGTTCTCATCCGGCGGGATCCAGCCGTAGTGCTCGATGGTGACCTTGATGCCCCGGTTGAACACAATCGGATCGTGAATATGCCAGCGATAAGCGCTGGTGTGGCCGCCGACGATGCCCCACTGATCGAAATAGGGCGTGCCGAAAAAAGGCGTGCTCGTGGTCTTCAGTCCCCACGCGGACAGGAAGTAATCCTCCGTGCCGGTGCCCCAGATCGACGCTTTTTTCTCCCCGTCGATGTAGATCTTCTCATCGCCCTCGCCGAACCATGATGGGCTGCGCGTGCGCACGCTGAGCACCGTTCCAACATAGTGCCCCTTTCCCTCCGTCTCCAGGATCAGATAGTCCCGGCCGCTGGCGGTCGGGTACTCCTGGCGGTACTGGGCGTAAAAATAGGGCGTGTCCTCGGGCAGGGAATCCTTCTTGATCCAGTCGATGTTATAATAGAGCAGGCTGACGGGCTTTTCGCTCTGGTTGACCACTTCGATCCGAATGGACCTGCGGAACGGCATCCGCCAGAAACAGTTGTATGAATCGGCGTCTTCCACCACGACCGGCACGCTGATGACCTCGCGGCGCCGGCCGAAAGCGTTGGCGAAGAAATCGCCCACCGGGGCTTCCACGCCGGGGCGCTGGCGGCCGTCGAAGAAGATGCGCAGGAGCATCTCCTGATGGTTGGCGGAGCCGTGCTTCGCCCATCCCTGCGGCTCCGGCCCCAGGAACGTCATCCAGATGTGTGTGACGACGCCGGGACCGCTCTCTTCCATGAGAATCTTCGTCTCGCCCGGCTCGACGTTCTTGTTGTCCCAGTTGCTGTTGGGGTCGAGGTCGCCGTGGGGGTCATACTTGCCGTCGGGGCCGATGCGATGAGAAGACGTAGCCCTCATGCTGCGGCCCTCCTGCGGCCGGGCGAGGTCCTGCAGGTCGCCGGCCAAAAGCGCCGGCGCGAGCGCGGCGAACAGAATGATCGCCGCCGACCCGCCGCGCGCAGTCGCGCCCGCACAGCGAGCCGCACGCTTCAGCCCGCGCGGACGCTTCGTCGGGAAGATGGCAAGGAATCGCGCAGCGCGACAGCGACCCATCGACGCGCATCGGCGCCCTCGCGCGGGGTCGTCATCGGCTCGCTCTGAATAGGCCCGATGAGGTGATTCATCCGTCATGTGATGTTCCCTTTTTCTACGAATGGCGCGCTCGAAACGCGCCGCTCCATTGCGTGTGGTCCGACCGTCGGCGCGCCGGACCGGTCGGCAACTGGTCGTTGTCGTCTGAAACGGCACACGACCGGGCGTCCCGTGGGAGTAGTCGCTCCGCAGGTGAACAGCACTACCGCGTTGTCCGCAATGCGGCCGGCCGGCCGGACACTATGACCTTTTCGACATTGATCCGCCCATGTCTGACTTCCACGAACGGTTGGCCCCGATCGAGACCCACGGTCCCGAAACCGGTCGCCGTGGCCAGGAAGCTGCGGAAGCTGTCGCCGACGCGCGAGTCGATGTACAGCGTCTGCTCGACGGCGTCATATCGTGCGCCGGTCGGACCCTGGAGCAGGGCATAGCTCGACAGCGCCCTGGCATACCAGTGGCCGCACTCATACTCGTCGAACGGGTTGCGGACGCGGCCATCGTATCGGTCGCGGCAGAGGCGAACGATCTCCAGCCCTTCGTCCACCAGGCCCGCGATCATCATGTGCGAGGCCGCCTGGTACTCGATCCCCGTCCAGACTTCGTCGCTGTAGACGAAGGGCAGCGCCGGCGCTCCGCCACGAGGCCAGGTACACAGCAACAGGCCGCCCTCGCGCCCGAGAGCGAAGCTCGGACGCTGGGGGTTTGCGTGGTCGGAGAGGTCGCGCCGAAGGTTGTAGCGGTAGATCGATTGCAGATGGCTGCGAACTTTTTGCCCATCCACGATGTCCTGCTCCAGCCCGCACACGCGGGCCATCCAGAATCCCAGCACGCCATCGGACAGGCAGCCGGGGCCGTATTGATACTTCGGCCCCTCCTCGTTCAATGTAGCGACGATGTCACGATATCCAGCGCCGCTTCCCGAAGGGTCGAGCGGCCGGAACTTCGCGTCCAGCCCCTCCATCTGCACCTGCTGAAAGAAATACTCGCCGTTGTAGAGCTTCGTTTCCAGGTACTCGCGTCCCCGGTCGCGCAGCGCACGATAGGCTGACACGTCCTCGTGCAGGAACGCGCCCATCTCGACCACCGCGGTCAGCGCGCCGAGATAGAAACTGGAGCAGTGACCGTTTGGTCCCCAGTATTCGATGTCGTAAGTATTGTGATGAGGCTCCTCGAGCACGCCGCGGCCGCGCGGGTCCCAGGTCCTGGTGCAGTAATCCAGGCTCTGCCGCACCCGCGGCCACAGGGTGCGGAGCCACTCGCCGTCGCCGCAGATGCGCCAGTCACGGTAGACCTTCATGATGCCGCCGAGCTGGCCGTCCGCCGCGGCGTGGAAGGCGTGCCCCGCCGGCCGGATAGGCAGGCAGGAGCGGAACGTCTGGTGGCCCCGCTCATCCTGGCTCTGCTGGAACTCGGTCTGCCGCAGCGAGCGTTCCAGGTCGGGGAAAAGGTGCGGCAACGCCTGAGCGTAGTTCCAGACGTGCGTGCAGGAGCCGGGACAGCAGCCTCCGTCGTCGCCGCAGCCCTCGAAGCACCACAGCCGTCCGTCGGTCTGCCGCAGCACCGTGGGCGATTTCAGGATGGTCAGATTGGCGGCGACTGCCTCCACCACTTCCGGCGGCAGGGTCGTGTCGTAGAACGTATCGCGGAACAGCGCCGACTCGCGCCGCAGCCGTTCGTAGTTCTGCCGCCAGTACGCCGCCACCGCCTGGAGGCCGTCGAATCGCCCGGCGTACCACGGGACGTAGTGCTCGGACGCGGCGCACCGCAAGTCGGCGTCCGGCGTCGGGCAACAGGGGTTGGCATTCGGCGCCGGCGGCCCCTCGGCGATCCAGCCGCCATAATCTTTCGTCTCGAAGTCGTGGAGCACCGTGACTGTATCGCCCCACTCGCCTTGATGCTGCACCAGTTCCCCGGCGCTGGCCCACCGTCGGTTCGTCATCACGATCTGGTCGACGTTGACGTGTCCCCAGCCTCCCCTCTCGTCGTCGACGATGCGGATGCGAACGCGCCGGCCGGCGAACTCGACAACGTCCCAGGTCGTCCACTCCAGCGTTTCGACGTTTCGGCCCGTAGCCGAGCGCACCACGTCGTCGCCGGCGAGCAGTTGCACGCACGTCTTGTCCGGGTGGTTCCCGCCGCCGATCAGAAACTGGATGTAGCGCCGTGTGACCTCGAACTCCGGCGACGTCAGCGTGCCGACCGCTTCGTCTCCATAAGGGTCGAAGGTGTTGACCAACCCCCGGCCGAGGAAACCGCTGACGGGCTGCTGGTCCGCAGTGGCGCCGGAAGAAGGTCCGCCGGCAAACGCCGGCCCGGCCGGGTCGCGCCCGTAGCGCAACGTCGTGCGCGGCACGTACCAGGCCATCATCAGTCGAACGGTGCGCTCCTGGCCGGGCCCCAGCGTCAGGGGCACGTACAGCGACGCGCCGGGGCAGCGCCCCTCCGCGGGCGGGTTGGCCGTCAGCCGTCCCTCCGACACGCTTCGCCACGCAAGCGTCACCGCGTCCCACCAACCGCCCCTGAACCAGCAGTGATCGACGACGACGCTTTCGTCATCGACGAAGATCGCCAGCCCGCCCTCGTACTCCGGGTGTGCTTCGGCCGGCGCCTGCGAGAGCACGAACCCACCGTCGATCGGCAGGATCGCATCGCCGCTGCCGCCCGCGGCCATGAAGTTCTTCGCGTGATAGGAGAAGACGACCTCCAACGTCTCATGGCCGGTGTTCCTGAAATGGTATTCCAGCGCCCCCACCGGCAGGCTTGAATCGTCCGCGCGTCCCGGCAGGAAAGGGCTCCAGCCGGTCAGCGTCACTTCCAGCGGCACGTCCCTGTCGCGGAGCGAGACGGTCCCGAACGGGAACCGCGGCAGGAACGCGGCCTCGTCGAAGCGCGGCAGGCCGTAGGTCGTACCCGCCGCTCCGTTGCCGCTCCCGCGGCTGCCGAAGACCTTCCAGGCCGGCACCGGCCCCTCCAGCACTTTCGCGACGTTCGCGCCCGGGCGTCGGACGCACACCGCCGCAAAGGCGCAGGGTTCGTGGTAGAACTCCATCCGGTTGCGCACGGAAACGTGCGAGATCGCGCCGGCGCCCTCCAGGCAGAACATGCCTGCCCCGATGCCGCCGATGGGGAATGCCACCCGGTTCAGGTTCTGGCCGGTGTAAGGACCGTTGTACGCGCGGCGGCCGGCCGAGTTACAGATTCCGGACGCGGACTCAGCGCTCGACCACCCGACCCAGACGACGACCGCGACCGCCATGCGGGCAAGCCCGTGTTTCACGTCTCGGATCCTCCCCTGAAAGCGAAGGGAGCGAATCACCACCCGCGCCGATGGAACCCCCCGCCGGCGCAGACGGGGCGCGCCGCGTCACAATCTATATCACCGCGCGATCGCGTGCCAGAATCGAGCCTCAACGCCGCAACGAGCGCCCGAACGGGCGCGTGACAGAATCGGCGGGCGCCCCTGGAACCGCGTGGCGCCAGCCTGGCAGCGGTGGGGAAAGGCGTTCGCGACTTGAGACCGCACTCACCGGGGAACTCCGCGCGGGCTTCATGCCCGGGCAGCACCGGGACGTGATAAAGTGGCTCTTCTCTGGGACCGCGAAACGGTGGCATGCGACGAAGTTGCTCTGCTCTGCGGCCGCGCGGCAGTGGGATGCGACGAAACTGCTCTGCTCCGCGGCCGCGCGGGGGTGGGATCCGACGAAGTTGCTCTGCTCTGGAGCCGCGCCGCGGCCGAGGAGCTGTAGCGGCGTTCGCGGTTGAAGATCGGAGCATGGAGACCCCTTTACGACTGAAGCCTGGTCCGCAATCGCGCCTGCAGACCGGAGCACGGGCTCCACTGGCGACCGCGGGCCAGGGCGTGTATACGCCATCCTATCCAAGCAACGCCAAGCGGGGTGGCGTGACGCCGCCCGCGGATCGTGCCCGGTTCGGCGCCGCACGCCGTGGCGCCGTTGGAGTTACTCGGAAGATGGACCTGCCCTTGTGCCACACTCCGGGCAGGTTCCAGACAGGTTGCCCGTCAAGTCGAAGCCGCATTTCAGGCACCGCAGTCCGCTGCCGGTATTGCACCGGAAGGTCAGGCGGTGGTAGACGAGCAGGGCGCAGAGCAGGCCCGGTGCGAAAAACACGGTGTGGGAAATCCAGTCATGTACGGTGCGCAGGCGCGGGGAAAGTTTGCTTTCAACCGTTCCGACCTGGAAGGCGCTCGTCCAGTTCGTCGGCAAACGCCTCCGCATCGGCTACGGACCGGATCACCTCTCCGCCTCGCCTGGCGATCTGCTGCACCGCGGCCTCCGGCGGCGCGACCAGTCGCTGATAGAGCGCGTCCCGCACCTGTTCGAAAGGCTCCGTCGCGGCGGCGCTGAACGCCAGCGGCCGGCTCAGGAGAACCTGCCCGGCACAAAGCTCCTCCAGGTAGCGCAAGAACTCGGGGGAGGTGCGATCGGGATGGAAAAGCGGGGCCGCCGGGCCGCATAACTCGTCCTTGAAGAAATCCCTCCATAGGCGGAACACGGCCGTGTCGATGCCCCTGCGCTTGGCCGCGTGCGGGCTGAAGCGCAGATCCAGCCTTCCCCGGCCCTGCAGGATCAGCCCCACGTTGACCGGCTCCATCCGCTCCCGGTCGGGTACGTACCGGATCAACACGTAGCGGTAGTCGATCATGCCACACCTCCTCCACGTCGCGGCAAGCCGGGAAAGCAAACCTGCCAGCGGACTCTATGCTCGAGCAGGTAGCCGCGGCGAGCGATGAGGAACTTCACGAGACGCTGCCGCTCATCGGCATCCGGCTGCGGCGAGCTTTCGGGAATCCGGGCCACGGCGGCCCGAATCAGGTACTCCGGAAGCAGCCGAATGCGCTCACACCAGCGGTCTACGAGCTTCCAGTCGGTCAGAAACTCGCGATAGTGATTGCCCTTGTGATCCATGTCGAACATTGCCGGCAGTTCGGATTCGACCGCGTCGAGTCGCGGGATGCCGGCGCGGATGTTCGCATCGGGACGGGGACGGTATAAGCACGCGTCGCCATGATCGTAGAGCAACAGGCGACCGTCGTCTCCCAGAAGCAGATTCCGGCGCATCGGTCCGAAGGCCCTATCGTTATTGGCGATGAACAGGTCGAAGATGCGGGCGCCGTGAACCTCGTCGGGGTGGTCCGCGACGTAGTCGCGTAGAGCGGCGGCGGTTGCAAGCGGAGGCTCCTGCATGGACGGGTCACGGTCCATCCACTGAATAAGCGCGACCGTCGTGCCGCCGACCGTATGGGTGATGACCGTCGGCAGATTCAGCCCCAGCGACATACCGATCTGGGTCGCGACAACTTCATTGGCAACGGTGTACGGGAACTCGGGGCTGCTGGTCTTGCCGAGGAACCGAACGTCAAAGAAGGTTTTCCCACCCGAGGCGCCACCGATCGGGTCGCCCGGCAGTTCCTTGATCTGTCGAATAGCTGCCATTCCGTCGAGCCTCGTCGGTGACCGCCCGCTGCGATCGCCGGCTGTTCTCGGCGGTAAAGCGTTCGCTGGCCGTGCCGCTACCGTTGCGAACCGGCGCAGTGACCCTCAAAAGGCAAACCCCAGTTCCGGAACCGTCTGTTCCGGTGCGGGCAAGCTCCATGCTGAAGCACGTCGGTGATGTCGCAAGGCCGAAGTCGCGCGGTGCGATCTCCCCATGTGAGGCGGCAGATTACCCTTGCCGACCCGCGGCGTCACGCAGCAGCCATGCCGCGAGATCCGTACGGCGAGGAATCACGGACAAGACGTCTTGGCGTCTCGGTCGACGGTCGCGGTGTCGCGGTCAGGCAAGTTCGGCAGCGCCAAGGCGGCCAGCGTGGTTCCGGCGTC
>QZJT01000135.1 GCA_003597935.1 Phycisphaerales bacterium
TCCCCTCGCCGACCGGCAGCGGAATGAGCCTGCCGACGACGTGGGCGTACTGGCCGGAGCCGCCCGTCTGCCGCTTGTGGCGATAGTCGTATTCGACTTCCTGCGTCGGGTGCTCGCGATAGCTGACCTTCGGCTGGCCGACAACGACGCTGGCGCCGTACTCGCGCCGCATCCGCTCGACGTATACGTCCAGGTGCAACTCACCCATACCGGAGATCAGCGTCTGTTGAGTTTCTTCGTCGTAGCGGACGTGGAAGGTCGGGTCTTCCTTCATGAAGCGGTTGAGCGCCTCGGACATCTTGTCGCGGTCGGCCGCCCGTTCCGGCGTGATCGCCACCGAAATGACCGGTTCCGCGATGTGGATGCTCTCCAGTGAATAGTTGATGTTTGTGCCGCACAGCGTGTCGCCGGAAACCAGGTCCAGCCCCATGACGGCGATGATGTCCCCTGCCTGGGCCGATTCGATGTCCTCGCGCTTGTCGGCGTGGATACGAAACACCCGTCCCACGCGCTGCGTCCTGCCGGTGCGCGGCACAAGATAGGCCTTGCCCTTCTCCAGCCTGCCCTGGTACACGCGGCAATAGGTCACCTGCCCGAACGTCTCGTCCACGATCTTGAATGCCATCGCTACCAGCGGGCCGGCCGGATCCGCCGTCACCGCCGTTTCCGCGCCTTCATTGGCGTTGTCGCACGCGTACGCCACCCGGTCCAGCGGCGACGGCAGGTAGACCCTCACCGCGTCCAGCAGTTGCTGCACGCCCTTGTTGCGGAAGGCGGAGCCCATGAAGACCGGCGTGATCTCGCGGCTGAGCGTGGCGCGGCGCACCGCCGCCTGGATCACCTCCACCGCCGGCACATCGTGTTCCAGCATGACTTCCATCAGCTCGTCGTCGTACAGACTGAGCGTGTCGAGCATGCCGGCGCGGGCGCGGCGAGCGTCTTCGACCAGCGCGGACGGGATGTCGGCAGCGCGGACCTTCTCGCCGGCTTCGCCTTCGTTGTAGACCGCCTTCATCGTCAGCAGGTCGATGACGCCCTGAAACTCCGGCCCTGATTCGATGGGGATCTGCATGGGCACCGCGACGTGCCCCAGCTTGTTCTCCAGCTCCGCGATCACCCGCGCCGGGTCCGCCCCCACCCGGTCCATCTTGTTGATGAACGCCACCCGCGGCACCCGGTAACGCCGCATCTGCCGGTCCACCGTGATCGACTGCGACTGCACACCGCCCACCGCGCACAGCACCAGCACGGCGCCGTCGAGCACGCGCAGCGAGCGCTCGACCTCGACGGTAAAGTCCACGTGGCCCGGCGTGTCGATGATGTTGATCGGGCTGCCCTGCCACTGCACGGTCGTCGCGGCCGAGGTGATGGTGATCCCGCGCTCGCGCTCCAGCTCCATGAAGTCCATGGTCGCGCCGCCGTCTTTGCCCTTCACCTCGTGCATACGATGAATGCGGCCGGCGTAGAAGAGAATCCGCTCCGTCAAGGTGGTCTTGCCGGAGTCGATATGGGCCGAAATGCCGATGTTCCTGATGTTGCTGAGGCGTTCCATGACTTTGCCGTTTGTTGAAACCTGACCCGATTATCACCCGACGGCGTTGTGCAACCGCACAAACCGGTTGGTATAAAAAAACCCCAACCGGCGTCGGTTGAGCCGCCGATCGGGCCATGAACGACGTCAGGCGTCCGGTCCGCGCCGGGGGCTGCCCCCGCGCTGAGCCGGACACCCTACTCCTGCGAGCATAGCTCAGTTTCTGCCAAAGTCAAACCGGCAGCCGAACATGAGCCGAATGTCCCCCCATTGCTGCCCTACGGGTCACGCCGCGTCCGGATCGTCGTCGACGTGGTGGAGCCGTCCGCCGGTCCGGTATCCGGATCGTCGATTTCGATCTGGTTGCGTTCCGCGTCCACCCACCGCTTGGACTTGATCTTGCCGTCCGGACCGAACTCGATCCAGGCCGTCAGCCCCTTGTCCGGGCGTTCCCAGATCCATTGGTCGGGCAGTTTGGTGTTGGGCTCGCCCAGCGTCAGCTCGGCGTCCGTCTTGTCGGACGTGCCCCGCGACAGCATCCCGAAGCGTTCGTAGGTCAGCTTGTCCGCGCACCCCGCGGCGACTCCGGCGGATAACGCCAGACCTGTCAGACCGATCATTCTTAGATATCGAGAGCGCATGACTCCATCTCCAATCGCCGCCGGCGCAGTGCCGGCGGCCGCCAGCGTCAGGAACCACCGGCCGGCTTCCGTCGTCGGACAGTCCGGCACAGCGCCGGGCCGGACGCCTTCGGCGTGCGTACGACCGGAATCGCTCACCCTGCGTCCGGCCAGCGCGGACGCCGCAATCATCACCGTCGCGCCGACGGCGCCAGGACGCGTCTGAACCGCGTCACGTCAATCACCTCTTCGTCGCTCAGGTGGCTGCCCAGCGGAGAGTTGTACGTGACCAGCACGACGTACTGGTCTTGAGCCGGCACACTCTCGCGCCGCAGCCCCAGGCGGAACTCGTACATCTGCGTCACCGGGTTCCAGTATGTCCGCTGGTCCTCCTCCTCCACCAGCGGGACGACCCACCGGGCAAGCTGGCGTCCCTTGGGTTCCCCGCTGGCGGGACGGAACTCGAACAGCTCGACGCGCACGTCGCCGACGATCATCAATCCGGGGTTGTCCAGCGCGTTCGATGCCCGCAACAACAACTCCAACTGCAAGTCCAACTCCCCCTCACCCTCGTCCTCCGACGTGGGCGCGATGCGGGTGAACGGACTGACGATCTCGACCGAACTGGGCATCAGCATGGCCAGCATCCGCTCGCGCGCGGCCGGGTCCGACGACGGCGCGCCGGTCGTCCGGCACGCGCCGCACGCCAGCAGCGCGCCCAGGGCGACGACCATCTGCAGCTCTGCGGCCGCCCATCCGCACCGGGCGCCGCGGACCGCCGCGATCCACGACGGATCACCGTCGGATGCGCTGACACACGGTCGTCTAACTGGACCCATCGCCGCTCCTCTCGGTTAGGCGCCGCCGCCCGGCGCCGGACCGAGTCTACGGCCGCGGGCTTTTCGGTGTCAATTCCGGCGGAGGATACCTCCGGCCTGGCGCAGGCTGCGCCGTCGGCGCCACTGGCGCGTTTTCGATTCAACGGAAAACACAGTAGCGATCTGCTCATCGGTCGGAGGCGGCGTGGTCGCCAGCCACGCGGCCATGGCGACGGCGAAGCCGCTGGAGTCGAGCCGCCGGATGATGAAACGCGATGGATCGGCGACGCAGATCAGCGTGCCCATCGAGACGATGACGCAGTCGGCGCGACGGAACACCTGCGTCCGACGGCCGAACCGCAGCAACGCCATGCCGCCGGGAAAGACCCACAGTGCCCGGGTCTCTTCCAAAGAAGCCAAAACCGCGAGCGCCGTGGTGACGGAGGCGAAGAGGACGAAGGTAATGGCGCCTCGAAGCGAAACCTGTCCGAGCGTGACCATCAGCGCTGCGGCGCCGAGGAGGACGCCGCCGGCCCACAAAGGCCCGAAACGTCCGGCGATCGCGATTCTCTCAGCGCGCTGCCGTCGTGATTGTCCGCCGTCGTCTTCTACGCAGACAAGCTCGCACAGATCCTGAAACCGATCGTCCCCGGGATCGATGGCGAGCGGTTCCAACGGTGTACCTAAGACGCGAACCGATTCCGGCTGGCGCCATGGCGCCCTGCTGCGCTCGAGTTGCCGCTCGACGTACCGAGCGATCGCTCGTGCTCCGGCCGCCCACCGGACGCCGGCCGTTGCGGATTCGGCACGCTCGTGCCGTGACGGCCGGACGCGCTTCAGTCGAATCCAGGATTGCCTGACGCCGCGGCGGGCCAAGCCGATCGCCAACTCGGCCCCCGTCAGGCTCTCACTGGCGGCATTCAGCGGCGACCAGTCGAGACGGTGCAGCACCTTGGCGTCGCGATCGCCCATGTCGTCCGGCAGACCCACCAGGAAGCGCTCGACGACCTGCGCGTTGCGACGCTGATCGTGCCGAAAGAGGAGAAGCAGCGCCGCCAGACCGCCGAACGCGACGGCAAGCGTCGCAGCCAGCGCCACCACCAACTGGACAAGCTCCTGCTGCAAGCTCGCTGTGCCGGCGCCGATTCCACCGAGCACGACCACCGCGAGCATCAGGGGAGTCGAGATCCTGCGCAGCGCCCGGTCAGGGCTGAACGGCACATCGACCAACCCATGGGCGTCACATAGCCGAGACTCTTCCTGCTGCGCGGTCACATCGAAATCGCAGGGCCGGCCCAGGGGCACGCCGAGTGCAATCGTCGTTGCAGATTCGATTCCAGCGCACGACCGCCCGAGCGTCCACCGCCGGACCGATCACGAAATGGCGCAGCCTGCGCGACTTCTCCGATTGAGCGCAACCGACGCAGAGACGATTCAGACGGCAGGCGGTGGCGCCCCGTCCCGCGGCGGCATATCCGGCTCCAGGTCCACGCCCAGGCCGTCCGCGATGCGGTTGATGTAGTTGAAGTAGGCCGTGACCTGCACCAGGTCGTGGATGGCCCGGTCGTCGTAGCCGTGTCGGCGCAGATCCTCCACGTCCGCCGCCGTCATGCGCTGCGGCGCGTGGGTCAGCTTTACCGCGAAATCCAGCGCCGCCCGTTCGGGAGGCGACAGGGCCGCCGTCCGGTAGTCCGTGGCGACCGCGCTGACGAGCGCGTCGATCGTCGGGGCGTGGCTGGGCGCATCCGGCCGGCTGCCGCCGTCCGCGGGTTCCACGGCCGGGCTCGGAAGACCGCCCGTGGGAACGCCCGGCGCGTCAGCAGCGGCCGCGTCACCGGCAGCGCCCGCCGCAAGCTCCTTTTCGATCTCCGACCGGAGATCCGCCGCATGGGCGAGTGTTCAGTAGTGGCACTCGTTCGCCCGCGAGACGACGGTAGCCACCATCTCCCGCAGCCGCCGCGTCAGCGGCGAGCGGCCGTGTACCGCGGCCGTGTACAAACCGACGCCCGCCCGCATCACCGGCGGATTGACGCTCTGCACCTTGAGGATGTTGAAGACCTTGCCCGCCCGACGGACCGCCTCGGCGTACATCGCCGCCAGGAGTCCGTCGGCATCGCTTTCGTCCACTACGCCGATCCATGCCATCTTGATCGCCTCCGCGCCGCTCGGTTGGCGCCTTGTAAGTCATCCGCCCGGGCCGGGCCCCATAACCTTGGCATAGCCCCGCCGCCGGTGCCGGTGCGTGACAGATTCGCTGGGCTCGCTCGGAGCCCTGGGTGGCTCGCCGCTCCGCGGCGGGTCAGGGGCGTCATTCGCGCGACGCAATCGCCGCGGAGCGGCGAGCCACCCACCACCCACGGGACCCGTGAGTCGGCCGGACCGCCCAGGCTCGCCTGATATGTCTCGGACCCCCGCCGCTGGGTTATTCGGTTTTGTACTGGACTTGGGGCGGCCGTGCGAGTAAGATAGGCGCTGGAGAGTGGTTCTCGCGGTGATGCTACGCGCAGCGCCGCGCTGGGAGAGAGAGACGTCTGGGGTCGACCCGTCCCTTGTGGGGCGGGTCCGAGGAGAGAGAGGCAGTTCCCTTCGCCACGGCACGGCCGGTGGCCTTCCTACGGTTTCCGGCGGCCTTACTACCCCTTGCGATCTCTCCCATTGCCTGGGAGAGCGCAGATGCTTGTACATGGAGTTGTAACTTCGCGGTTACGCGTGTTCGGCGCGGCCTTTTGGGCGTCGGCCGCCGTGGCGGCGCCCGCGCCGGCGGAAGAGCTGACGCTGGCCGACCTGATCGGCCATCCCGAAGCGACGTTTCGCTCGCACGACGGGCGGGTTGAGTTCTCTGATTTTGAGTTCGAAGCCGCACGCGGCGTGTTCGCGTTTCCCGAAAACGATTCGGTGCGCGTCATCCCCGCGGCGCGGGCGACCGGCGGGTTTGTGCTGGAAGGGGCTTATCAGGCGCTTAACGGCGTGCGCATGGCAGGCACGTTGAGCTTCACGGCCACGGCCGTCGACGAAATGCCGTTCAACCTGGCCTGGCTGCAACTGGGCACTCCCGCGGCCTTCGGATTCTCGGTCGGCCCTTCCGCGCGGCAGGAACCCTCGTACGTCAGCCTCATCGAAACTCTGACGGCGCTGGAAGGCGGCGCCACCTTCCGGTTGGCCACCCTTCACGATGCGGCCGGCGACGGAACGTCGTTCGTCTCGTCCCCTCTCAACCCCGATCTGTTCGGCTCGCCGCTGCGCGTGTCGCAGGAAATCGAGTTGCAGAGCGTTCGCGGCGACGGTCCCAGCGTCGCCATCCTCTCGTCGCATGCCTTCGGCCTGACCGTCGTCCCGGAACCGGGCACGGCCCTGCTGCTGCTGGCGGCGGGATGCGTGGGTGCGGCGAAGCTGCGGCGTCGGCGCAGTCGCTGAACCGCAAACCCAAGGCGGCCGCCGGCCGCAACCAAACCCATGCGGCAAGAAAGAAGGGAGTCAGGGAATGAGGGAGTGAGGGAAGAATGGACGCGAAGCAGAATCGATCCGGGTCTTCTGCCCTTACTCCCTTACTCCCGCTTACCCGTAGCCCTCAGAACATGCGCGCAGAACGGCGAGAACTTCAGCCGTCAGCGACTACCCGACCCGTCTGGACACTGCCCCGGCGGCGACGGACAATCGTCCCTATCGGCCGCGGCGCCCTACGGTCGGGCCGTCGCGTCCCACATCCTGCCGGATGCGCCGCGATGCGCGCGCCGCGATCGAGGCGTACCTGGAGGCGCGCCCGCACGTCGGATGGCGGCGTCCCCGCAGGTTGACTCGCCGCAGGTGGATCACAAGGTGGCCTGGCCCGGTCTGGAGCGGCAAGAGAATGGGACTCATTCACGTTACCGTCGCAATACAGGCCTTGGGCCACTCCAACGGTCCGTATGAGGCGGAGTTTCTTGTCGATACCGGCGCCACGGATTCCCTCGCTCCCAGCATCGAGCTTCGCCGGATCGGCGTGCAGCCCGTAGGCAGGATGGCATACGAGCTTGCGGACGGCACGCTGCAGGAATACCCGTTCGGTCTGGTCCAGATATCCTTCATGGGCGAGATCACGGCGGGGCGCGTGATCTTCGGCCCCGACGATGCCGAGCCCCTGCTCGGCGTCACCGCCCTTGAATCCGTAGGGATCACCATCGACCCCGCCGACCGGACGCTCAAGCGCCTGCCGGCTATCCCACTCAAGTAGCCGCCATGAAGGTATCCCGTTCACCTGCTCCGCATCGCCCTGTACGTCAGGGAGGAGCAGTACATCGCTGAAAAGCCCGGTCCGGACCGTTTCTCCAGCGGCACGAATCAGACGGAGCTGCACGATATCAAAGAGGAAATAACCGAGCTGCAAAAGCGATTGGCGGAACTTCAGGCTCGAAGGACGCAACTCGAGAAGGCCACAAGAAAGAAGCGGCCGGCTGGAGCGGGCCGTCACCGACTACATGGGCCGGCCGGGCGACCAGAAACTGAGCAAGGCCCAACGCGGCCGACCTCGGCGCGCGACGCGCACCGGCGGCGGAGGGAAGTAGGCGGGCGGCGAGCGGGTAGGTCGGATCCTCGACCCGGCGGCCGTTACTCCGCACGCGATCCGCGAACCGGGTGGCAACCGTCTTGCTTTCGGCGTGTGCGGTGTAGTAACCTGATCCTGCCCCGCCGGCTGGCGGCAGGCAAACCCGGCATGGCGGGTGCTTGCACCTGCCTTGCGCCTTCGCGGTTTGCGCACGTGACGGGTAGTCGGGGTAGTCTCTGACCTGCCACTGCACGATGATGGTCAAGGCAGGTTCCAAGGAACTGCGCGAGCAGGCCGGCTTGGAGGCCAGGCGGTTGACGGCGACCCTTAGCAAGACACAAATCGACCGGCTCGGAGACCGACTGAGGAAAGGTCCCCACACCGAGAGCGATC
This sequence comes from Phycisphaerales bacterium, assembly GCA_003597935.1. Classification (GTDB taxonomy): domain Bacteria; phylum Planctomycetota; class Phycisphaerae; order UBA1845; family UBA1845; genus SURF-32. Next base: position 7,885 of record QZJT01000135.1, read on the forward strand.
TTCGATTGCTCGACGATTATCGACGGTCGTTTGGCGAGGCGTACGAGGCTGTGGTCCGAACGATCCGTGAGTGCGGTGAGTTCCCGACGGGAAGGCCGGCCAAGTCCACGGTCTCGATAATGGAGAAGCTCCGTCGCGAGAGTATCCGACTGAGCCAAATGCAGGATATCGCGGGGTGCAGAGTAGTCGTGACGGATGTTATGGAACAAGAGCGGGTCGTTGCGTCGTTAGGCGCCGCCTTCCCTGGAGCGTCCGTAATAGACCGCCGCGACAATCCCAGCTACGGTTATCGAGCGGTCCACATCATCGCCGAGAAATCCGGGAAGCCGATCGAGATCCAGGTCCGGAGTTCCCTGCAACACCTGTGGGCGGAGCTTTCGGAGAAATCCTCCGACGTCCTCGATCCAACGATCAAGTACGGTGGCGGCACCGACTCGTGGCGAAACTTCCTCACAAAAAGTTCCGAATCGGTAGCGTTTTACGAGAAGTTCGAAAAAGAGTATTCCGAAACCGTGGCGTCCAAGGAGGTGGCGGACGCGGCCCACGAGAAGTTCAAGAAGGCCGTCGAGGAACTGCCTGAGCACCGCGTACCCGACCACGAGGTACAAGAACTACGAGGAAAGCTGGAAGAGTCGATGCGTAAGATGCAACGCCGCGAACAGGCGCATCAAGTAATGCGAAGAGAGCTGGTACGCCTGTTGAATGTGAATACCGACCTTTTGACCGGGGCAATCTCGTGGCTAGACGGACTGAAGAGGCAGAAGCAATGATTTTCCTAATCGAGTACAACCGGAGTGAAGGCCGCATCGTTACCTTTCGAGACTTCGACGATTCGCAACGACGGGAGGCCGAGGACTTGCGGCTCGAGATCGAGTTGGCTCTAAACCGCAAAGGAGTAGACCACGAAGTAGTCATTCTAGAGGCGGCGAGAAAAGATGAGTTACGCCGGACGCACCGGCGCTACTTCGAAGACCTCCGCCAGATTCTGAAATCCGGCGGCGGTCAAGACAAATAGGACCATCGCGCTTCGGAGGGTGCGCTTGTCACCTTGAAGGACGACCTCACGGTGTGCGTCAACCGCGTAGGATAGGTCGTTGACCTGCCGTCACCATTGGCGTTTGCGACGTTCCATGAAGAAGGTCTGTCGATGACATGCCCTCCAGGACTGACGACGCTTCGCGGCGCGGTTGATCGTGTAGGTTTGGTACGAGAGGTGTGACATGGCGGAATACGGCGAGTGGAACCGCAAAGGGGCGACCCTCAGCGACGCAACGGCCAAGAAGGAATATGGAGTCAGCCGCGAGTTCATTGTGAAGGGCATCCGGGCCGGCAAACTCGAATACCGGGAAGGGTCGGTCTGGGGAAATCCATACATCAGGGTCTTAAGAAGTCAACTCGAGGAGTACATCGCTGAAAAGCTCGGCCCGGACCGCCTCGCCAGCGGCAAGAGTCAGACGGAGCTGCGCAAGATCAAGAAGGAAATGGCCGACCTGCAAAAGCGATTGGCTGCGCTGGAGGCTCGAAGGACGCAACTCGAGAAGGCCACAGGAAAAGAGCAGCCGCCCGGACCAGCGATCGCAGCCGCAGGGGGGGCCGGCAGGCGCACGCCTTTGCTGTGACCATCGGCCCCGAAACGCCCATTCGGCGCGGAAATGAAGTCGCCGATGGAAATATATTCGTCCAGTCCGCCGCTGGTACAAACCGTGCGAGATGCGCGACGTTCGTCGTCGCCACGATCAGGTTCGTCAGGTCAACGCCCGAGGTAATGGCCTGCGCCGCAAGAATGGCGTCGCAATCGAGGGCCGGGTTCGGAGCCGTCGGCCGGCCTTGGCGGCGAACCGCCGCCCAGAGTTCGGCCGCCTTTCGCATGGCTGCCGTCGAGAGTGGCAAGTAGCGCTCCGGCTCGGCGGCGTTGAACGCGTCGAGACGCGATACGCCTTCGGTCTTTCCGGCCCGCAGTAATTCGCGGCGCACCTCGTAGTCCGCGATTTCCGGCACGAGGATTCGCGTGTTGGTCCGCAAACAGTTGGCAACCCAGCGGCGGCATCCGTCGGCGATGGGAACGCCCCGTCTGTGGGTTATCAGGCCCAGCGTGCCCGCGTCCAACAGAATGATTCTGCTCCTGGGTAGAGTGGTCTCTCGCCTGCGCGGTTCCGGTTCAGATTCGCCTGGAACTCTTCACATTCGCGCTGACGGCGTTCGAGTTCATCAGGATCGCTGGTGACGTCCTCTGCGTCCCATGCGGCGAACAGATCCAGCGTGCGCGAGCCATGGTTCTGGGGGGGGGCCGCCTGCTCGATCACCTTCTCCAACCAGGCGGCAACCGGGAGCCCGAACGCGGCGGCCTGCGCCTGCACGCGGGTCTGAAGGTCCGGTCTCAGGTTCAATTCGATGGTCACGGCGGATTCTCCCTGCGGACGTTCGGACATCACGCGGCGACTCCGGCACCGACGATGACGGCCCAGTTCTCCTTGCTCATGTCGGCGCCAAGGAACCCGTTCCCAGCAACGACGGGTCCACAGATGTGGATTCTATCGCCGCGGCGCTGCGTTGCAAAGCGACGAAGTCGAACGATCTGCAACTCTGCCCAACCGGGGATTCCCATGGGGGACGCTCACGCCACCAGAGGAAGCGGAGGGCACTTGTGCGCCTGGCAGGGCCGCGAGCGGTACGGCCGCCTGGATATGGCCTGTGACCAGCCCGGTGATGGAGTGTGCGAGCGCCGCCGTCGGCCACTCCCGCTCCGTGACGGCACTCGACGCTTCGCAGAGTGCATCACCGCGTCCCTACCGGGAACATCCGGCACAGACGCTGCGGCACGGCACCGGCGGATGAGAAAACCCCGGCACAAATGCCGGGGCTCTGGGTTTGTCCATGGGCCGCTTCGTGCCTCCCTACGAGCGCGGATGGGCGTCATCGTAGGCCGTCTTCAGCCGCTGCGTGGTCAGGTGCGTATAGACCTGCGTGGTGGACAGCGACTGATGGCCGAGCATCTCCTGCACGCTGCGCAGGTCGGCGCCGTTGTCCAGCATGTGGGTGGCGAAGCTGTGACGCAGGGTGTGCGGGCTGATGGAAGGGTCCAGTCCGCTCTCGGCCAGGTACTTGTCCAGCTTGCGCCGCACGCTGCGGGTGCTGAGCCGCTGGCCGTGCTTGTTGACGAACAGGGCCTGCTGGTGGAAGGTGGCGGAGCGAGGATCGGCGCGGCGCAGTTCCGTGTATCGCTTCACTGCGTTCAGGGCGGTCAGGCCGATGGGCGACACCCGCTGTTTCTTCCCCTTGCCGCGCACGCGGATGGCCTGGCCCACGAAGTCGATGTCGTCGACGTTCAGGTCCACCAGTTCGCTGACGCGGATGCCGGTGGAATACACCACTTCCAGCATGGCCCGGTCGCGGGCGCCCAGCAGCGTCCCGTCGTCCGGCGTCGAGAGGAGCTTGTTGATCTGCTCGACGGTGAGGCACTTCGGCAGCCGCTTTTCCTGCTTGGGCGTCTTGATGGTGGCCAGCGGGTGCGTCGCCACGTAGCCCCGCCGCTGGCAGAACTTGTAAAAGCTGCGCAGGGTGGCCAGCTTTCGCGCCGTGGTGGACTTCGAATAGCTCTGCGTGTTCAGAAAGGCGAGGAACTCCTTCACCCGCTCGGTCGAGACGGCCAGCAGCCGCTGGCGCAGCGCCGGCGCCTCCAGCACCAGGGCGCCCGTGGACGTCCGCGGCCCCCCCCGAACCGTCGGCACGGCGCCGTCGCGCGGGAGGGTGAAGTTCTGGCGGCCCGCGGCCGCGGCTTCGTCACCGTTGAGGAACGCACAGAACTGGTGAAGGTCCGCGGCGTAACATTTCGCCGTATGAGGCGAGAAATGCCGTTCGAATTTCAGATAATTGAGGAATTCTTCAATCAACGGATTCTCGGTCATGACTGCCTGTTACACTACGGCGAAGGTCACTGGGTTCTGGCTGGGTCGTCGCCTTCGACGGGGCCGTGCGCCCGATCATCCCTGCAGTTTCACCATGTGGTCGAGTTCCGTCTCCAACCGACGTCCCATCTGATAGCTCAGAATGGCCGCATCGAACCAATCGAGCCCGCTGTCGCCGTCTTCAGCCATGCGCGCCAGCGTATCGATCACGTCCGCTTCCTGCCCCGCCCGGTAACGAAAGACAAAACGCTCCTTGCCCTTCGAGAGCGAAAGCTGCCGAACCACGTTCCCCCCGCCGGCGGCCTTGTCCGTCTTATTGTTCGGCAATTCCATCCTCCGATTCCTGATTCCCGCCGCTCATCAGCGCCGTCAGGGCCTCGTGGCAGCAGAATCGGATGAACTCCCGCTGGCTGACCACCACCCGGCGCCAGCCGAAAGGGTGATTGTCCCCGCCCCGCCGGTCGGCGAAGCGCTGGACGGCCGCGACCACCTCCGCATGGCCGGCGTCGAAGGTGCGCTGCACCCGCGCCAGGGGGCTGCCTGCCGGTCGCGGCGGCGGCTCGGCGGCGAAGGTCGCTCGCCGGGACTGGGCCACCGGATCCAACCGGTCGCCGGCCTGCGGCGGCAGGCCGAACAACTGGACCTCCAGACCGATCGACGGCGGGTCATAGGGGTCGTACTCCGTGACCGCGCACACCAGCACGGCGTCCGCTCCCAGCGCCTCACGAATGTCCCAGGCGTGGGCTGCGGACTGCACGCTGCGGACCCGCTGGGCCTGCAAGACCGCCAGGACCCGGCTGACCGGAATGACCTCAATCCCGTCGACGTAGGTCAACTCCGACGCCATCAGGTCGGCGAACCGCTCCGGATCGAAGTCCGTCGATCCGCTGAGATTCACCGCCGGCGCGACCGCGATGCTCATGGGGCCCAGCGTCGGGTTCTCAATCCACCCCGTTGCGACCGGCTGCGATCGACACGCGATCGAGGCCGTCAGCCCCGCCGATAAAAGCGCTCCCACGCCTCCACGGAAAAGGCGGTTCCCTGCCGCAGACTCCATCCATGCCTCGCAGTCCGTTGCGCGCGGCGCGGGTCCGGCATCCCTGCACGTCGTTCAAGGGGCGTTGCCAGCCCTGAAATCCCGCGAAGCAACAATTTATCGTCAATCGCGGAGGCGGCCTTAACGTGGGTCGTCGCTCCGTGTCGCCGTCACTTTCACCGGCGCGTTGGCGCCGGCCTGTTCCGCCGGCTCCGGCGCCCCGGATGCCATCAGGCGCCCGTCCGCGGCCGTCACCGGCGCCGGAAGGGCCACCGACCAGATGTTCTCGTGCCCCTCGCGGTCGGACGTGAAGTACACCCGGCCGTCGCTGGAGATAACCGGACCGAAGTTCGCGTCGAAACCATCGGTGAGGCGCATCCGCGATCGTCCCTGCGCGTCCACAACCCAGATATCCGCCAGGCCGATCGACTGCCGGCCGACCGGCGTAGGAACGGCCGACGCCACTGCGGTGTACGCAATCCGCGCACCGTCCGGACTCCACGTCGGGAGAATCATCGCGTAATCCGCGCCAAATGCAATTTCCGTCGGGTGCCTGGGTTCGCCGTCCACCAGCGTCAGCGTCCAGATCCCGAACCAGCGCGTGCCCCGTTCGCGGGCCCGCTGGTACAGGATGGTGGCGCTCGTCGGAGACCACTCCGGGAACAGCCCGTACCCGATGAACGTCCGCTTCCCGCCGGCCACCGCGTCTACCACCCACAGTTCCCACTGTCCGCCTCCGGCCGGCTGGCTGCAATAGACCAATTGCCGGCCGTCGGGCGACCAGCTCGGGTGGACGTCGTGGCTGATGCCGTTCGAGATTTGGACGGGCTGCGTCCCGTCGACGTTGATGACCCAGATGTCCCAGTTTCCGGACCGGTCGCTGGCGAAAGCGATGCGTTGATCGTCGGGGCTGAAGACGGGCTGGACATCGGATGAGGGGTCGCTCGTCAACTGCACCACCGCCACCCCGTCAACCGCCTTGACGTACAGGTTGGGGTTGCTCGTGTGGCGCGTCGAGCAGAACACCATGCGCCGGCCGGTCGAGTCGACGTCGGGATCGTAATCCGCGCCCTCCTCCACGAACGTGTGCCGCGCCAGCGAGTACTGGCCCCGCGACTGGAATGCCCCACCCTGCCGCCACGGCAGCTCGCCGAACAGGGTTATCTCGCGGTCGCGCGCTGAGGTCAGCAACGGCTGCGGCTGCGGCGGAACCCTTGCCGCGTCGCGGCTCGGGGCCGCGCAACCGGTGGAGAGCAGACCTGTCACCACGGCCGCCAGGAACGTCATTGACCTATACAACGTGTTGATGGGCATGGATTTGCGCCTTTTCGAGGGCGCGAAGAGACTCGCGCGCTCGATCGAGGGAGTTGGTGCAGCCAGGTGCGGGTCGCCGCATGGCAGCACGCCCGCGTCCGTCTGGTCCGTTACACAACAGTCGCTGGAACATCGGCAGGCGCATTCATCGGGTGGAGGTCCATCGACGGCAATCCATGTCCGATAAAATCTGCCTGTGTTATCGGCTCAAGCGACCCTCCGGGTTTACTTTGCGGAGCAGATTCGAGCCGCTCGCTGAGGCGGCAAGGCCCACGTTCCGGCGGGCCTGCGAATTCCTGGTCGGATTGTCGCACTTGCGCTTGACATTCTCGGACTTCTGTGGTATGCGACCAGACTGGGGGATGGCCGGAGACGTACCGCTCAGCGCGTCGACGAAGGGACCGACGGCGCGCGGCCACGTCCGAAGAACCTGTCTTTGAAGGGAGAAACGCATGAAGGCGCTGAGAGTAGCACCCTGCCTACTGGGTGTGATAGGACTGAGCCTGCCCGCGTGGGGCCAGGACGGGAACGGTGTGCCGGGCCGGATGTTCGTCTTTCAACCGACCGGAGACCAGATGGTGCCGCCGACCGACAGCGGTGCGGTGGCGAATTGTTTCGGAACGCTCGATGCTCGCGAGAAGCGCTTCGAGCTGGGCTGTACGCACAACGTCGATGACGTGACCTACGCCCGCATTCATCGTGGAGGGAAGGGGGAAACGGGCCGCGCCGTGTTCACGATCAACGGGGCCGCCAGCCCGATTCGAGCGGAGTGGCGCCCCACCCGACGCCAGGTCGCCGACCTCTACGCGGGCAACCTCTATCTGGTGATCCGGTCGGGGAGTTTTCCGAAGGGGGAGATCCGCGGGCAGATCGTCGAAGGCATGTCGGCCTATCACTTCATCCTCGACGGCGAACAGGTCGTGCCATCCACGCCGGTCCAGTCTCAGGGCTTCTGCGTGGGCCGGGTCGATGCGGCGGAGACGCAACTCGCTTTCTCGTGTACGCACGATGTGGCTTCGCCGACGGCGGCCAGGGTCCATGCCGGCATGCCGGGCCAGAACGGCCCCGAGGTGTTCGACCTGGGAGCACCGGGCGATCCCATCGAGGCGGTGTGGGACCTGCCGGCAGAGCAGTTGGCGACTCTGCGCGACCTGGGACTTTACGTGAACGTCAGCTCCGCCGCCTATCCCGATGGCGAGATTCGCGGCCAGGTCGTTCACCACGGAAAGTGCAGCAGCAGGGAGACGTCCAGGGCGAAGTGTAACAACGGGAGGTTGAAGACCAAGGTATTCAAATACTCGTGGTTCGATCCGCTCGACTTCTGCTATGACATGGCGAATTGCATCACCGAGCGCACCGACGGAGGCGGACGGGCGGAAGTGAAGTGGAAGAACGTGCCGGATGGCGATCACCTCGTCACGACGCATTATTCCTGCGGCGAGACGAAGTACTTTCTGGTCAGTTGCCAGTGAATGACCGCGCGCGATCGTGCGCCGGCGGCGATTGCCGGGCTTCGGTCCCGGCGTTCCGCCGGCGGCACGGTTGCGGATCACGCACCGAAACGCCGGCGTGCCGAATGTCGTGGCGCGGTCGTGCGCCGCGCTATGGCGGAAAGGGGGGGCAAGGGGAGGGAAGCGCGTATCCGAGCGTGGTGTGACGGGTGGATTCACCCGATCGGTTTTACCAACGGAAGGAGAAGCGCATGAGGACTCTGAAAGTGGCACGGGTGGTTGCGGGAGCGCTGGCTGTCGGCCTTCCGGCCCTGGCGCAGGATGGAAACGGCTTTCCCGGCCGGATGTTCGTCTTTCAACTGAACGGAGATCAGATGGTGCCGCCGACCGACAGCGGCGCCGAGGGAACCTGCTTCGGGATCCTGGACCAGTACGACGCGTACTTCGATCTGGGCTGCACGCACAACGTCGAGCAGGTCACCAAGGTCGAGATCAGGCGGGCGGAACGAGGCGACGTGGGACGGTCGGTCTATAAGCTGCCGTCCGCGGCCAGTCCGATCCGGGCGCGGTGGTACGTGTCGCCGGACGACGTGGCCGACATCTACGCCGGCAGGCTGTATGTGGTGATCAAGTCCCGGCAGTTCCGCAAGGGCGAGATCCGCGGGCAGGTCGTCGAGGGGATGGCGGCGTACCACTTCATCCTCGACGGTTCCCAGGTGGTTCCCTTCACGCCCGTGCAGACGCAGGGCTTCTGCGTGGCGCGCGTCAGTGCGGACGAATCGCAGGTCGCCTTGTCGTGTACGCACGACGTGCGCTCGCCGACGGCGGCCGGAGTTCACCGCGGCGAACGCCTTCAGAACGGCCCCGAGGTGTTCGACCTGGGCGACCCGGACAGCCCCGTCGAGGCCGTATGGGATCTTCCCGCGGAGCACCTGGCGCCCCTGCGGGACAGCGGGCTGTACGTCGACATCAGTTCACCGGCGTACCCTGACGGCGAGATCCGCGGTCAGCTCGTCCATCACGGCGAGTGCAACAGCCGCGAGACTTCGAAGGCGTGGTGCAGGGACGGCTTCATCCAGGCGAAGGTGAAGAAGTACGCATGGCTCGATCCGCTCGATTTCTGTTATGACGCGGAAAACTGCTTCTCCACGCGCACCAACGGGCACGGCAGGGCCAAGATGAGGTGGAACAACGTGCCGAGCGGGGATCATCTCGTTTCGACGCACTATTCCTGCGGCGAAACAAAGTATTTCCTGGTCACCTGCCGATGAGGGTCGGCCCGGCCCCGGCGGGTCCATCCTGCTGATCCTGTACAACGCCGGCGGCGAGACGATCCTGTCTCGCACCTATCTTCCCGAGAGGGAGAAGGAGAACTACCGGCTGGAAGTCGACTGTGACGACGGCCCGCACAAAGTGACGGTCTGGTGTACGCCGGGCGAGCGGTGCTTCCAGACGAAAGTCATCGGTGGCGAGTGCTCGTGACGAGCCCAGGCGCTTGCGCGTCAACGCGGAGCACACTGAACGCGTGCGACGTGCCCATGCGATCTGACGACATTGATTCGATGGAGAATGGCCTACCATGATTGAACGAACACGCACGAACGGACGAGGCGGGATGGTGGTGACAGCATGTGCCGGTGCGATATTCGCGAGCCTGCTGACGCCGCCGGCACAAGCGGAAGTCATCTACGTCAACCACGCCGCACCGCGTGGCGGTGATGGGCGGTCGTGGGAGACGGCGTTCACTTCGGTCCGCCGCGGCCTCGCCGCCGCCCGCCGGGGAGACGAGGTCTGGGTGGCGCAAGGCGTCTACAGGCCCGCCAAGTCTGACGGACCGCGAGAAAAGAGCTTTGTTCTCAAGAAGGAGCGCAGCCTGTATGGCGGCTTCGCCGGCAACGAGGAGCGTCGCGAGCAACGTGATCCCGGCCGGCATGTGACCGTACTCTCCGGCGATCTGGCCGGCGATGACGGGCCGGACTTCGAGAACTACGGGGAAAATATCTACCACGTCGTGTCCGTCCGCAGCCGGATCGGCCGGCCGGCCATCGCGGACGGCTTCACCATCGTGGGCGGCAACGCCGACGGCGCCATCGAAGCGGCCCATGGCGGTGGTGTGCTCGTTACTGAACGCAGCGAGGGCATCTTTCGACAGTGCATGATTCGCAGGAATGCCGCCCTCCTGGGGGGTGGAGTTCTGGTGTGGCTCGACGCGACCGCGACCATCGAGCACTCCGTCATCGAGGAAAACCGGGGAGACGGAATATATTACAGAGGCGGCTCGCACGGCGCGGTGCGCGACTCGCGGATCGGCGGCAACGTCGGCCGCGGGCTGGTCTTGATTAAACACGGTCTGCTCTCCATCGAACGGTGCGTTTTCGACGGCAACGTCTCCGACCGCGACGGCGGCGCGATCTTCTCGACCGGGCGGCAACTGGACATCCGCGACTCGCTGTTTACGGGCAACCGTTCCGCCGGGCGTGGTGGCGCGATCCATGTCTTCGGCGGACTCGGAAAGCAGTCGGACTGGGTCAATTGCGTATTCGCGTTCAACTGGGCCGACGGCGACGGCGGGGCGATGCTGGTGGGCACGCGGCGCGTTCATCTGACGAACTGCACCGTCTTCGGCAACGAGTCGCTCCAGCGCGGCGGCGGCGTCTCCAATCCGCAAGCGTATGGCAGGAGTATGCTCATACATAATTGTGTGCTGTTCGGCAACAGGGATAGCAGCGGCCAGGGCGAGGAGGCCCAGTTTTTCGGCGAACTCGACTCGCGGCTCGACTTTTGCGTTGTCCAGGGCTGGACCGGCAAGTACGGCGGCACGGGGACCATCGGCGCCGACCCGCGACTAGTCGATCCGGACCGCGGGGACTTCCGCCTGCTGGCGGACTCGCCCTGCATCGACGCGGCCGACAACGGCGCAGTGCCGGAGGGTGTGACATCGGATCTCGGTGGGAACCCGCGCTTCGTGGACGACCCCAACGTGCCGGACACCGGTCGTGGCACGCCGCCGATCGTGGACATGGGAGCCTATGAGTTCCAGCCGGGAGGTTGAGCATGCCTTCGGGTCCCAGGGCGTACTTGCCGGAACGGCAGTGAAGTACGTCGGCCAGGGCGTCCTGCGCCTGGAAGCGAAGATCTGGTCGCGGTATACGCACATCCTGATCATGTACGACAACGAAAAGAGCGAGCTCAGGAGGGAAACGGTCACATTTCTGACAGACCGGGTAGTCATTGAAGTAAGCAATCTGTCCTGTAGCGACGCGCCGCATTACGTCGGGCTGTTATGCCCGACCCATCGCAGTTGCTACGCGACAAAGAAAGCGCTCGGCGAGTGCTCATGAGCGGTGTCTTGACGCTAGGGGTTCTTACGAGAGGCGAAATCATGAAGTCGATTTCAGCGATAGCAGTTGCAGCGGCGGGTCTGTGCGTTTCAACGGCGTCTGTCCACTGGCACGGCGCGGCGAGCCTGGCGGCGATGGGGGCGGGGCAGGAAGAGGCCGCTTTGTCGGACGTACTCGGCGGCGGCCCGGCTCCCGCGTCCGCCGCCGGCAATTACTGCTGGTACAGCCAGGAGATCGTCAAGAGCGGACGGCGATGTGAATGCGAGTTGACCGATCACGATTGCGAGCCTGACCTCGAACTGCCCTGCGAAACGGAGTTTGACTGCGACGAGGGCTTCAGGCGGTTCGGCAACTGCGATTTCAAGAAAGGCTGCATTGCGGAAAGCCAGCTATGCGGCTGCGGTCCGGCGGAGCCGTCAGCCTGCTGTCTGGCCGACCTGTCCTGCGAGGACCTGCCGTTCCTGGAGTGCCAGGCCCGCGGCGGCGACTCCCACGGCGGTCAGCTCTGCGGAGACTTCACCTGCCCCGCCCCGGCCGCGTGCTGCGTCAATGACCGCAAGTGCGTCGAGATGACGGAAATGCAGTGCGCCCGCGCCGACGGCGCCTGGGGCGGCGGGCTGGCCTGCCAGGACGAGCCCTGCCCCTGCCACGACGTGCGGAAAGTGACGGGCAGGTGCAGGAAAGACGGTACGGTCCAGGCGATCGTGAAGTTCCGCAACGACGAGTGGGACGGCCGGACCATCGCCGTAGACGTGGACGGCGAATTGTGGTTCGAACTCGAAGTACACGGGCACATCGCCAGACGGTCGGTGTGCTGCTTCGACGGAAAAGTGTCCCTGACGCTCAAAAACCCGTCGTGCAGGAGCAAGACGGCCGTGGTTGAGTGCCTTTAGTCCGACAGGGAGCATAAGGATGTACGTGCGAGGGTCGCATGGGACGAAGCGGAGTGTTGGCGCGGCGGCGCTGACTTTGGCAATGGGTTTGCTGCGGCCGTCGACCGCCGGTGCGGAAATCGACCTGTTCGTAGCGGCGCGACAGGACGGCAGGGTGTTGCGTTTCGATGGCCGGACGGGCGCCCCGCGGGGCGAATTCTCTCCATCGCTGGGTTTTGCGGAGGCGATCCGCTTCGGGCCGGATGGGAATCTATATGTCGTTGACGGCGGAGGGCGCGGTTTCATATGGCGACTCGACGGCCGCACCGGCCAGGCCCTCGGTAAGATCGGCGGCGACTTGTCGCATCCGAAGGGCATGGACTTCGGTCCTGACGGGATGCTCTATGTCTGCGTCAGATATGGGAGAATCCTCAGATTCGACCCGCACACGGGCGCCTACCTGGGCGAGTTCGTCAATCTGAACGAGGGCATATTTAACGATCTGGTGTTCGGCCCGGACGGGGACATCTACATGTCGAACACGTGGCAGGTCGCGTCGGTGGAGCGTTTCGACGGACGGACCGGCGAGCACCTCGGCTCGTTTACACGCGGAACCCTGCCGGGCGGTCCGTGGGGCCTGGCGTTCGGACCGGATGGTGACCTCTTCGTATCCGTTCCGTACCAGAGCAGCATCCTGCGTTACGACGGACTGACGGGCGATTATCTCGGGGTGTTCATCGACGACCGCCGCACCGGACCGCACGGGGCGACGTTCATCACGTTCGGTCCGGATGGCGATTTGTATGCCAACGGCGCCGAAAGCCCGGTCCGTCGCTACAACGGCGTGACGGGCAGGCTGATTGGGAACTTCGCCCGTTGCAAGTCGTCAGGGTGGCTGATCTTCGGCCCGCAGCCGCGTGTCGATTGCGGCGCGATCACGCGATTGAAGACGAAGTGCAGGGGCGGCACTCTGACCGCGGTGATCACGTCCGCCCTCGGCGAAGGGACCCGCGTCCATGTACGCAACAACGACGAGGTGTTTTTCACTCGCATCGATGGCCTCGGGCGCGGCAAAGTTCGCTTCGAGAACCAGCTCAACGAGCCGCACGAGGTTCTGATTCCCTGGTGCCCCGAGATGGCGTGCCGTCTGGCCGGGTGCGAGCGCGACAAGTGCCGGAAGTGACGGCGCCCGTGTAGGAAGCGCAGGAGGAAACCGATGGGAGGCATGTCAACGACTTCGATGGTGCGGAACGTGGCTGTGATGCTGGCACTGTTGGGCGCGGGCCCGCTGCCGGCCGCGTTGGCAGGCGACGTCGACATGTTCGTGGCCCGGTACCGAACCGACGAGGTCTTCCGCTTCGACGGCCGGACCGGCGAACGACTTGGCGTGTTCGCCGCTCTCGAAAACATAGCGACCGGGTGCGTCGGCCCGGACGGGCTGCTGTATTTCATCCAATACGGGCGAAACAGCAGGATCTGGAAGTTCGACGGCGGCGAGGGCGTGCTGGTGAGGGAGGCCCTTCTTTACGCCACCGCCCTGTGCCTGACCCCGGACGGGAACCTGCTCGTCTGTCACGACAGTGGAACCATCATCAAGCTGGACCGTAACACCGGCCGAGGGATCGACACCTTTGAACCGGCGCCGAGAGCGATCGGCAACTTGACCTTCGGACCGGACGGCAAACTCTATGCGACGGATCCACTGTATGACCGGATATTCCACTGGGACGGCCACACCGGGGCCTTTCTGGGTGAGTTTACGCGAGGCGGCGGGCTCGACGCGCCGGGCACTCTGGCCTTCGGGCCGGACGGCCACCTCTACGTTGCGTCCGCCAACAGAGTGCTGCGCTATGACAGTCTCACGAAGCAACTGCTGGGCGTGTTCATCGACGGGCGGCGCGCGGGAATTAACGTCGGCCCGAGTATCGCATTCGGCCCGGACGCCAACCTGTACGTCGCGAGCACACCCGGCGTGTGGCGGTTCAACGGCGCCAGCGGCCAACTGATCGACCGGTTCACCCACCTGAAGTACCCGGGCCAAATCCTCTTCCGGCCGCCGGATGGCGTCGAGTGTGACCGCATCAAGCGGTTCAGGACCCGGTGCAAGAACGGGCTCCTGACGTGCATCATCCGCTCCGATCTGCCCGAAGGCACGCGCGTTCACGTCCGCAACAATGACGAGACTTCTTTTGCCCGCGTGGACGCCCGCGGACGCGGCAAGGTCCGCTTCGAGAACCAGACCAACGAGCCGCACAACGTATCCATCCCGTGGTGCCGAGGCATCGCATGCCCGCTGCTGAGATGCGAAGGCGATAAGTGCCGGGACTGACCGTGCCCAGGGATTAAACCCCGGGCGTAGTAAGTGGCATATTACACCACCTGAATCGCGTTCGCCTTCAGCAGGCAGTGGACCGGCCGGCCGGCCGCCAGGCCCAGGCGGTGGAATGACCCCGAGCTGACCTCCACCAGCAGCCGCGGCCCAGCGTCCACTTCGACCAGCACGGCGCCGCCGTACGGCGCGTGACGGCGCACCACGGCCGGGAACTGGTTGCGGATCGAGATCGCCTCGACCGGCCGGGCCGACAACGCCACGTCCTGCGGGCGGATCACCACCGTCAGCCGGCTTCCGGCCGCAGCGTCCAGCAGCGGCCCCAACAGTTCGAGGCAGTGTCGCGTCTCGCCCGGACCGCTCCAGCCTGTACTCGCCCGCACGGGCGGCGACGCTTGGGGTAGCACGCTGCTCCGCGGCGTGTCTTGCGTCCCGGCTTGCGCAAGTGGCCCCTCGCGTGATGCTGCATCCTCCGCCTGCGGCCACGCGGTGGCAGTATCGGCAGCATCGGGTCCCTGCGCGGCCGCAAGCTTCGTGCAGCCGCTGGCACGGTCGTGTCGCACCACGCCCATCTCGATGACGTTCACCAGGTCATCGGGGTTGAAAGCCGGCAACACCGCCGGGTCGAGCGCCAGATCGAGATACGCGCCCGCGCCTGCCACCCGCCCCCGGTCCAGCACCAGCATCCGCCGCGACAGTTGCAGCGCCTCGCGCACGTCGTGGGTGACGAAGATCATCGGCGTCTCGAACCGGTCGCGAACGCGGCGCAAGAAGCCGAGCGTCTGCCGCCGCAGCCGCACGTCGAGGCCGGAAAGCGGTTCGTCCAGAAGCAACAGCCTGGGCCCCGCCAGCAGCGCCCGCCCCAACGCCACCCGCCGCCGCTCGCCGCCCGACAGGGTCGCCGGCCGGCGCTCGAGCAACGCGCCCAGCTCCAGCAGATCCACGACTTCCTCCATCGCCGGTCCGCCGGCGGCGCCGCGGCGAAACCGGGCGCCGTATTGCAGGTTGCCGCGCACCGACAGGTGTGGAAACAGGCGATCCTCCTGAAAGACCAGTCCGACGCGGCGCGATTCGGGAGGCGCGTTGAATCCGGAGGAAGAATCGAACAGCACGGACTCGCCTACCACGATGCGGCCCCGGGCCGGGGCGTACAGGCCGGCGATGACGTGCAGCAGCGTCGTCTTGCCGGCGCCGGACCGTCCCAGGAGCGTCACCACGCGGTCATGGACCTCCGCTCGGACGTCCAAGTGGAAGTCGCCGCGCGTGCAGGAGACGTCCAGCGACAATGTGGCCCGCGACGGCTGAGATGTTCTCCGTGTGGGGCACATTGTTTTGATCGCGCCCGGTTCCCGTGGGGGAGTCAGGGAATAAGGGAATATGGGAAGCGACGCAAACGCACGTGATGATACCACTGCCCCCTGTTCCTCTTCCCTGACTCGCTCACTCCCTTCTGAGCCTTGGGTTCAGTCTCGAGGCCGTTTTGGAACGATGGTACTCGGAGGCGCTTACGCGTGCCCCCATCGGCGCCGCAACCGGCGGGCGAGCACGTCCGACATCATCAGCGCCGCAAACGACAGCAGCACGGACACCAGTGCCAGCCGATGGACGGACGCTTCCGCGTGAGGCGTCTGGATGTAGGTGTAGACCGCCAGCGGCAGCGTCTGCGTGCGGCCGGGGACGTTTCCGGCGAAGGTCATGGTCGCGCCGAACTCACCCAGGCTGCGGGCGAAGGCGAGCACCATACCGGACAGCACGCCCGGCAGGCACAACGGCAGCGTCACGGTCAAGAACGTCCACAGACGGGTCGCCCCCAGCGTGCGCGCCGCCTCCTCCAGCCGCCCGTCGACCAGTTCGATGGAGAGGCGCACGGCCCGCACCAACAGCGGAAACCCGACCACCGCCGAGGCGATCGCCGCCGCCCGCCAGGTGAATGCGACACTGATGCCGGCGCGAGACAGGGGCCCGCCAAGCGGCCCGTTGCGTCCGAAGAGTTCGAGCAGCAGGTATCCGACGACCACCGGCGGCAGCACCAGCGGCAGGTGTACGAGCGCATCGACGACGGCCTTGCCGACGAACCGCCGCCGCGCCAGCAGCCACGCCACCGCGATCCCCGGCGGCAGCATGAGCGCCACGCTCGCCAGGGCGACCTGGATGGAAAGGAGAACGGCGTTGTATTCGGCGTCAGTCAACATCGGAAAGCTGGGGATTGTAAGACCGGCACAGGCTTCCGCGAAACGCCGCCGGCGGAGCCCTCGGGCGATGTGCGTGCGCCACAGACCGAACGGGCGCCGGATCGCGCACCGCCCGAGTTCGCGGATTCTCGTCCAATTCGGATTGCTCTACTCTTGCAGCAGCACGCCTGGGGCGGCGACTCCACGGCGTCGAAGAGTGCATTGAAGGTGACCTTGCAGCAGCACGCCTGGGGCGGCGACTCTTCCGTCGCCGCGTCGCGGCTCAGGACGTGGGGGGGGCGGCCCGGATCCGCGGGTTCGCCCGCACACGGGCCTCACCTGGGACTACAGCCCCTCGACGGCTGCGCGGTTGCAGAGTAGAGCAACCTGGTCGTCACGTCTCACCGCCGCGCCGGCATTGAGCCACACGGCTCGATCAACGGAGCCGCCGATTTCATCACGCGCTCCGACAAGTCGGTCGGCGTGCCCGGGCTTGTACTCCGACCGGCGAAGCGAATTCACAAGGCGCGGGACTGAAGCTCTCCGACGAATCGCGTAGGAATGCCGCGCTGTGCGAAAAAGCCACCGGTGGGACTCGAACCCACGGCCTGCGGTTTACAAAACCGCTGCTCTGCCAACTGAGCTACGGTGGCAAGTTGTTGATATCAATGCACTTACGCCAGACCCTCATTCGTGAGCAGAACCAGACACGGCAACCGCTTCCGCGGCTCCTGACGCGCATCATGTTACCAGGACCCGGCTTTGGAGCCAGCAGACGCGGTTCCGACCTGCGGTTTTTCGAACCGCTGCTTCGGCGGCGGGGTATCTGCGAGAACACCAACGGCCAGGAACACGATCGACCGTCTCGAACGGCCCGGGGAACCGCTTTCGCCGGGGCGTTCAACCCTCGGGCCCGTCCGACCGCCTCGCAGAGCAGATGGTAGCTGCCGATGAGCGTGGAAGCCGCCTGCGGGCCGGATCTGGTACTCACGCTCGTCCGTCGACATGGCGTCACAGAACCCAGGCCGCCAGCCAGGCTCGCACCCATTCGGCCGCGTGTGCACCGAGCGCTTGGAGGTCGTCGTTGGAGTTCTGTGACGTGCATCCGGTCGCAAGCGTCGCAAGCAGGACTACTGCCACACGGACTGCGAGAGTCTTCCACTCCAACAAGGTCATGGCTGCCCTCCAGGCTGCGTCGTCGGCTGCGAGTTGGCGTCGTTTGATTGTCCCAATGGCGCTCCCACGGTCTGCTCGAGGTCGGCCGTCGCGATCGCCGCCGCGGACCAGACGTCGAGATAGCCGCGGCGCGCGTCCAACAGGGCGCGCTGCGCCTCCAGCAGGGCGAGGATCGGAGACTGGCCGGCCTGGAACGAGGCCGTCGCGAAGTCGAGGTTCTGCTGCACCTGCGGAAGGAGCTCGTCACGGTAGAAGGTCAGGTTCCGCTGGGCCGTCGCGGCCCGGTCGAAGAGAATGCGGATGTCGTGGGCGATGTTCAGGTACAGGTCCTCGTGGAGCCGCAGCGCCTGATCGTGCCGATACAGCGCTTGGGCAATCTGCGCCTGGTTCTGATCGAACAGCGGCAGCGTCATCGTCAGCGTCGGTCCCAGCTTCCAGTCGATCTGCTGATCGCGCGCCTCGCGCCTCTGGGTGCGCGACTCGATGTCGGGCACGGTCGGCGCTCCGGCCGCGATCGAGGCCCGGGCGAAGTCTGCGGCCACGTGCCGCCCGGGCTGAGCCCGGCGCTCGTTCTGCTCCAATCCGAAGCCGACCGAGATTTCAGGAAAGACCCTCGCATACTCGAGCCGGATTTCCTGTTCGGCCGCATCCGCGGCCTGGGCCATGGAACGGAGATCGAGGCGTTTCTCCCGCGCCAGTTCGATCAGCGCGTCCGGCTCGCTCGCCCGCGTCTGCGGTGCGGGAAGCGGGTCGGTGAGCCGCAATGTATCGGGCGTCGAAGACAGCGACAGCAATCTGCCCAGTTCGCGCCGCGCGTTGGCCGCCGCGAGCCGCGCTTCGCGCTGGGCCAGCTCGGCACGCAACATCTCACCGCGCGCCAGGTTCACGTCCAGCAGGCTCGCGGCCCCGGCCTCCTGCTGCGCGCGGACCGTGTCGTGCGACTTCCGCAGCAGCTCCAGATTCTCCGCGGCGGTCTCGGCCAGCGCATCGGCCGCGACCGCGCGCCAGTAGGCCCGTTTCACCTCCGCGACCAGCTCGCCGGCCGTGCGCGCGATCCGCAACACCGCCTCCTCGATGCGGTTTGCTGCGATGTCGCGTCGAATCGGGATCTGCCACAGGTCGACGATGTTCTGTGAAAGATCGAGTGCGAAGTTCGCCAGACCGCCGCCCTCTGGAAGCAGGATTCCCAAGCCCAGCGTGGGGTTCGACAGCAGGCCTGACTGGACCCAGTCGGCCCGCGCGACGCCGATCTCCAGGAACGCCGCCTGGAGCTTGCGGTTGTTGACCAGCGCTACGCGGACGGCTTCATCGAGCGTCACGCCATCGCCGACGATCGCCTCCAACTCCGCGCTGGATAACGCCGGCTCGGTCGGGTCGTACGCGGCCTCATACGCAGTGCTGCCTCGGATCAACTCGCGCACACGCGTGTAATCGGGTCGCGGGTCAATGTGGGCGCAGCCTGCGATCGTCATGGTCGTCAGTGCCAGCAGAACGACGCGACTCGCGCGCCGCTGCGCGGTCCTGGAATGTCGGCCAGCATCTCGTTGATTCATCCACTCGCCTCGCTGCCTGGTTGACTACTTTACGCGGGCGACGCCCGCAGGGCGTGCAGCGTGCGCGACAGGTCCTCGTCCGTATCCACGGCCGATTCCGCCTCGACCGGTTTGCCGAACCGGACGAACAAGGCCGGCACGACGACCATATTCAGAAACGTCGACGAGAGCAGGCCGAACAGGATCACCATCGCCATCGGCCGCAGGATCTCGTTGCCGGGCCGCTCGGCCCCGATCGTCAACGGGATCAGCGCCAGGCCCGCCGCCAGCGCGGTCATCAGGATCGGCGCCAATCGCTCCATGGCGCCGCGCCGCACCGCCTCGCGAAAGTCGGCGACGCCTTCGTAGCGCTGAAGATGCCGGATGTGCGCGACCATCAGGATGCCGTTCCGCGCGGCGATCCCGAACACCGTGATGAACCCGATTAAAGACGCCACCGACAGGGACCCGCCGGAGAGGAAGACGCCGGCGACGCCGCCGATCAGCGCCAACGGCAGGTTCACCATGATCAGCAGCGCGTCGCGGACCGAGCGGAAGACCACGTGCAGCAGGAAGCCGATTCCCAGCACGATGACGACGCCGAGAATGCTGAGGATGCGCGTGGTCTGTTCCTCGCTCTCGAACTGGCCGCCATATTCGACAAAGTAGCCCTCGGGCAGCTCTACCTGCCGTCCGACCATACCCTGAATGTCGCCGACGACGCCGCGAACGTCACGCGCGGCCACGTTGCACATGACGACGATCTTGCGCTGCACGTTTTCTCGCACGATCAGGTTCGGCCCGCGCTCCTCGCTGATCCGGGCCAGGGCCTTCAGCGGCACCTTCGTAGCGTCCGGCGTATCCACGAGGAGGTTGCCAACCCCTTCGAGCTTCTCGCCCGGCGCCACCGAACTGCCGTGGCCGTTGCCGATGCGCACGACCAGGTCGAAGGCGTTCTTGCCCTCCAGCACCTGCGTGACGGACTGGCCCCGGAAGCCGGCCTCGACCGTCTCGGCCACGTCGCGGATGTGCAGGCCGTAGCGGGCGATGGCGTCGCGATCGAACTCGATCCGTAGAACGGGCACGTCGGTCTGTTGCTCGGTCGAGAGGTCCACGACCCCGGGTATGTCGCGCATTCCGGCCTCCACCTGCCTGGCCAGGTCGCGCAGTTTGCGCAGGTCGTCGCCGAAGATCTTCACGGCGATGCTGGCCCGCGTTCCGGAGATCATGTGGTCGATGCGGTGCCCGATCGGCTGGCCGAAGGTAGCCTGAACGCCGGGGATTACCGCCAGGTCGTTGCGAAGCGCCGCCAGCAGCTCGAGCTTGGTTCGTTTCGGCTTCCCCAGCCGTGTCGGCGCCTCCATGTCCAGCGTCAGATCGATCTCGCTCGCCTCGACGCCCTGGACGTGCTCGTCCTCCTCGGCCCGCCCCGTGCGGCGGCCGATGGCGACGATCTCCGGGTGTTGCATGAGCGTCTCCTGCACGGCGAGCGCCAACTCGTCGCTCTGATCGAGGGAGGTGCCCGGAAGCGTCACCAACCCAACAACCAGCGCGCCCTCGTTGAACTCCGGCAGGAAGTTGCGACCCGCTAAGGTGACGCCCGCGCTGGATGCAATTAACAGTGCCAGCGTGGGCACGAGAACGAGCCACGGGTAGCACATGGCCGGCCCCAGTACGACCGCGTACAGGCGCTTGAGCCAGCGCACGAAGGCCGGTTCGAGCCCGGCGGTGATCGTCTTGCTCCTGGGGAGCATGTAGTACGCCAACGCGGGCGTGAGCGTCAGGGCAACGGCCAGCGAGGCGGCCAGCGCCACCGTGAACGCCACTCCGAGTGGCAAGAGCAGCCGCCCTTCAACGCCGGAGAGGAAGAAGATCGGCACGAAGACCAGCAGGATGATCAGCGTCGCGAAGACGATCGGCGCGCGAACCTCGACGCTGGCGTGGTAGATCACCGCCAGGGGACTCACCTGCCGCGATCCAGCCAGGCCGCGATCCTCCCTCAGGCGCCGGACGATGTTCTCGACGCCGATGATGGCGTCATCGACAAGCGACCCGATAGCGATAGCCATGCCGCCGAGCGTCATGGTGTTGATCGTGGCGCCGAACGCGCGCAGCGCGAGGATCGTGATCACCAGGGAAAGCGGAATCGCCAGAAGCGTGATGAAGCTGGCGCGCAAGCTCCCCAGGAACACGAGCACGATCACGACGACCAGCAGGCCGCCTTCCCAGAGGGCTTTCACGACATTGCCGATGGACGCCTCGATGAAGTTCGCCTGGCGGAACAGCCGCTTGTTGATCAGCATTCCCGCCGGCAGGCCCGCCTGGAGCTCGTCCAGAATCCGGTCCAGCCGCTGGGTCAATTCCACCGTGTTGGCCCCGGGCTGTTTCTGGATGGCGATGATCACGCCGGGCTCGTTGATCGGCTCCCAGCGCTCGCCGCGGCGCGACGAGTAGCCCGTGCCGCGCTTGATCGCCGCGCCGATGCCCACGACGCCCAGGTCCGACACCTTGATCGGCCGGCCGTTGCGCACCGTGATGACGGTATCGCCGATGTCCGCAGTCGTGCGGAACCGCCCGATGCCCTGGATGATCGACTCGCGCCCGCCCTCCGACAGGAAGCCGGCCGAGACGTTCTCATTGGCGTTCCGAACGGCTTCTGTGACCTCCGCGACGCTGATCTGAAAGGCGCGCAGCCGCTGTGGCGAGAGCACGACCTGGTACTGCTTCTCGTCGCCGCCGATGGGTGTCACCTGAGAAACCCCGGCCAAAGAGAGCAGGCGACGGCGAATCTGGGTTGTCGCGACGGTCCGCAGTTCGAGTTGGTCGTGCCGGTCGGAGGTCAGCGAGACAAACAGGATTTCGCCCATGATCGACGAAACCGGGGCGAGCACGGGTGGTTCCACTTGGGGCGGCAGGCTGCGCGCCACGGTCGTCAGCCGCTCGTTCACGGTCTGGCGAGCGCGGTAAATGTCGGTGCCCCATTCGAACTCGATCCAAACGACGGCGATGCCGACCGCCGTCGCGGACCGCACCCGCCGCACGTCGGTGGCGCCGTTGACCGCCGTCTCGATCGGGAACGTGACGAGCGTCTCCATCTCTTCGGGGGCCATGCCGTGGCCTTCGACGAGGACGGTCACCGTCGGCGCGGTCAGGTCGGGGAACACGTCGACGGGCATGCGGTTGCCAACATACGTGCCGGCGATCAGGAGAATTACCGAAATAATGAGCACCACGAGTCGGTTCGCGAGCGACCAGCGGATCAGGAAGTTCACCATGGCGCCGGCTCCTAATGTGCGTGGCCGTGACCGAACGTGCTCGGCGACTGCGACGCCAGGTGGATCGCGTACGCCCCTCTGGCCGCCAGGCGCTCACCCGCTTCGAGGCCGCATTTCACCTCGACCCAGCCGGCGTCGCGGACACCCAGCTCCAGCTCGCGCTTCTGAAACAGCTCGCCTTCCAGGCACACGAATGCGATCGGCTGGCCGCTTTCCAGCACGATGCACTCCTGCGGGATCGCAACGGCATCTAGGCTTCGCCGCGTTTCGAGGAACAGGTCCACAAACAACCCTGCTCGAAGCCGGCCGTCGCGGTTCGGAACCTCGTAACGCACCGGAACCGTCCGCGACTGCGGGTCGATGACCGTGCCGACGTGGACCAGCCTGCCGCCCGCAGCGAGCAGATCGTGGTGTCGCTCGGGCTCGCTCGCGACGGTCATGTTCGCGGTGGGCTCGCCCGGCAACCGGTGCAGATCGAACTCGGAAATCTGGCCGACCACCCACACGTGTTCGAGGTTGACGATCCGAAAGATCTCCTGGTGGGCGTCCACGTGCTCGCCCTCGATGTGGACGATCGAGACGATCTGTCCGTCGATGGGCGCCCGTACGGGCAATTGCAGGTTGGCCTGCGGCGCGGGATCGCCGCCGAAGGCCTGCGACCTCAACTCGACGATGCGCTGCCGCGCCAACTCGTACTGCGTCTTCATCTGCTCGGCGGCGCCAAACTCGATCTTGGCAAGCTCGAAGCCCTGCTCCGCCTCGTCGAACTGCTGGTCTGTGCCTACGCCTTTCTGCTTGAGTTCCATGGCGCGGTCGAAGGCGCGCTGAGCGAAACCCAGCCTGGTCTTCGCCTGAGCGAGCGTCTTTTCCACCTCCGTGCCGCGCAGCAGCAACTCGACCTCCAGCGCCTGGAACTGCGCCAGGTTCGCGCTGAGCTGCGCCGCTTCCGTGGCCGGCAAGGCCGGCTCGACCAGCGCCAGCACCTGGCCGGCCTCGACGCGGTCGCCGATCTTCGGCCACGGCGCGTCGGCCGATCGGACCAGGCGTCCCGCGACCGGCGCTCCGGCTAGCGCCGAGTGGCCGGACGGCGCCTCGATCTGTCCGGGAATCTGGAGCCGCTCCACAAGCGTCCGTTTCTCGGCCTGGGCCAGGCGCATCGCGAGCTTCCATTGCTGCTCCATGAGGAACGGGACTGTGTCGGCCGGCTCCTCCTGGGACTCTCGTTCGGCCGCATGCTGCGCTTCGTGAAGGTCGGGATAGACGACGAGTTCCAGCTCGATGGACTCGTCGATCTGCGGTGACGCGATGGCGATCCGGCTCTTGTAGGTGCCGGCGCGACCAAACTTCAGCTCGGGCGTGAACAGCCCGTCGCGCTTGGGGCCGGGCACGCCGGCCTCGACGCGGCTCCCATCGGTCGCCGCAGCGGTCAACGTCAGCCTTCCGGACCGGACCGGCTCGCCCGTCGCCAGGACGGTCAGGTGCGTAATGAACGTGGCCGTCTCGCCGACCACGAGCCGCGGGTATTCCATGAACAGCTCGACCTTCGGCGTGAACAGCGTGACGCTGACGGGCTCAAGCTCGGTGACGCCGGCCGGGGCTTGCCCGTGCTCGTGGCCGTGGTTTCTGCCGTCCGGAGCTGGATTCCCGCCGGGGTTGCCGGTTTGCCGCTTGCAGCCCCATGCGAGGGTCAGCATCGCAGCGGCGACGATAAGATCAGTGCGTGAGAGTCGATTCATTTCACAATCCAAGGGTGCTATGGAGACCTGTCCGCCGAGACGATCGGCGCAGGGAACCTTCACTGACAGCGCAGGACGGTTACAGGCAGGGATTCACAGCAGGAGGGCGTGGCCGCGCAGGAGCAGATTGCGGACCACCCCTGTAGCGCGAGGTGGGCCCGGAGACTCCCAGTCGCCTGGGAGCGCGCCAACGGAGGGGTCGGTTTCAGCGACGATAGCGGCAAAGTCGCTCGTCGGAAGCATCGTCGCCAGAAGCATGCGCGACGCCGAGTTCGACAGTCGGGTCAGCCATTCGCCGTTTGGCAACCGCAACAGGAGTCCGCCGTCGACCGGGCAAAAGCGTCCGGTCACGCAATCCTCGGCATCTGTCGCGATCGGCCGCTCGGCGATCAGTGCTGGGGCCGAGTCCCAGGCCCACGTGTGCTGGCCGTCGTGCTGGACAGGCCAGGTTTCGGGTGCCCGAGACTTGAAAACGTGAGCATGACTGCCCTCGTCGTCGTGCTCGTGAAGAAAGAGCACATCCGCCCGGAGTGATGATAGGACGAACGCCGGCAGCGCAGCGAACAGGGTGAGCACGCGCACGATGCGCTCGCGCCGCTCTCGCCGTGACGTTCGCAGATTCTGTCCCATCGGTCCTTCAGTTCCAGCTTTCCAGAAAGTTAGCACAGGTCAGCGCACGTGTCAACCGGCCCGTTGCGACCTTCCCCCCCGATTCGTCGGCGCCCGGAGATGGGAGTATCGTGCTCCCGGGAGGTGCTCATGCGTCACGGATCGATCGGCGGGCGCGGCGCCGGTGCTCCAGCCCGCCGGCGGGATACAATCGCAGCGATGTCGAATCGCGCCCGCGAGGCAGGCAACATCGCCGCCGGGTCCGGCGAGGGTCGCGTGCGCCCGGCCGGGTGGCTTGTCGTCGTGGCCGCCCTGCTGATGGGGCTGCCCACGCTGCGCGGGCGGTTCGTCGGCGGCGACGACCATCGGCTGGTGCTCGATCACGTGCTGGTCAGCCGGCCGTCCTGGTCGCACGCGGTGCAGCTTCTGGGCATGGTACACCGCGATCTTTACCAGCCTCTGCCGCTGCTGTCGTTCTCGGCCGAATTCGCGGTACTTCGGGCGCTGGGCCTGCAGGCCGACCTCACCGGGCCTGGAGGGGGGGCGTGGCTCTTCCACCTGACCAACGTGCTGCTGCACGGACTGAACGCCTGGCTGGTGTGGCGGCTGATCCGTCGGCTGCACCCGGACTGGCGGGTGGCGGCCTGTGCCGGGGTGCTGTTCGCCATCCATCCGTTGCAGGTCGAGGTGGTGGCGTGGGTCAACGGCCGCATGATGCTCATGTCGACGCTGTTCGTGCTGCTGACGCTGCAGGCGTGGCTGCGCTTCCTGGACCTCGGCGAGCCGCGTGGTTCGCGCGCGGATGGTCGCAGCGAGCTGCGGGCTTCAGCCCGCGCGGGTGGTCGTAGCGAGCCGCGGGCTTCCGCCCGCGCGGACGATCTCAGCGAGCCGCGGGCTTCAGCCCGCGCGGAGTCTCGCCCGTCACACGGTCTCCCCTCTTCGACGGGCCAATCGTGGGTGCTCGGTCTGATTGTCCTGCTCTGCGTCACGGCTGCCATGATGAGCAAGGTGCGCGTGTCCATGCCCGTGCTCATGCTCGTCGTCGCGGTTGCATCACGAAACGCCCGCGGAGCCTGGCGCCGCTACGCCGGCCGAAACGCCGCGCGGGCTGAAGCCGGCGGCTCGCTGGGATCGTCCGCGCGGGCTGAAGCCCGCGGCTCGCTGGCAAGTCAAGACGGCGACCGTTGCCCAGCCGGGTGGCGGCGGCCGTCGGTCATCGTTCTCTGGACGCTTGCGGCGCTGATCACCGCGGGCTTCACCTGGCTGAACGTCGTCGCCACGGTGGACAGCGACATGTTCCTGCAGGGAGCGCAGAAGCTCCAGGGGCCGCGCGTCGCACGGGCCATCATCGCGCTGGCCTGGTATCTGAGCCACGTGGTGTGGCCCGTGGGACTATCGGCGTGGTACGAGCCGATCGCGGTGGTCTCGTGGGCCGATGCCCGGACCGTAGCTTCCCTGGCGATCGTGCTGCTCGTCGTGGCGGCCGTCGCCGCGTCGGTCCGAGGGACGCGGGTCGGCCTGTACGGGTTCGGATGGTTCCTGGCGTCGATCGCATCGACGCTGCCGTTGATTCCGTCGCGCAACCTGCTGGCGGCGGACCGGTACACGTACCTTCCGATCATCGGACTCCTGTGGATCGCCGCGGCGGTCGGCGTCTCGCTGATGCGCCGGCAGGCCGGCGTCGAGGCGGCTGCGCCGTCCGACGAAGGACAGCCGGGCACGCCCGCGGGCAGACGGGTCGGACCGGCCGCTCGATGGCTGACCTGGGGGGGGGCGACGGTGGTCTTTGCGGCGCTACTGGCGACGTCCTGGAAAACGAGCGGCTACTACCTCGACTCCGTCGCCAAGATGGCGCGCAATCTGGATATCCACCCGGATTCCCCCAACATGCACGCCAAGCTCGGCTGGGCCTGCCTTCAGAGCGGCGACGCGCGCCGGGGGCTGGAGCTGGGGCGTGAAGAGCTTCGCCTGCACGCGGACGAAACCGCCGACGAGGCGTGGCAGTTGATCGGACTGAGCCTCCTGCAGCTCGGGGAGGCGGAAGCCGCCATCGACGCCCTTGAGAGAGCGGTCGCTGCCGCGCCCGACAACAAGCAGGCCCATTACCGGCTGGCCTCGGCGCTGGCCGACGCCGGGCGCGATCAGGAGGCCCTCGCGGCATTTCGCCGGATCATCCCGCAATTGCCGAACTTCAATCCGGGGCTGTTCAAGGCGGCCGGGCTGTATCGCCGGATGGGCCTGCGCGACGACGCCCGCGGGCTGTACGAGCAGATGCTCACGAACAACGAGTACGACATCTATGCCCCGGTGGCGCTGGCGGAGATGGACGTGGAGGACGCCCGCTATGAGGCGGCGGCCGATCGGCTGGCGGCGCTGCTGGCGTGGTATCCGGAACACGCCGCTGCCGCGACGAACCTGGGCGTGTGTCACACGCGGCTGGACCGGCCGGATGAGGCGCTGGCGGCCTACCGCCACGCCGTCGAGGTGGATCCACGGGCCGTGCAGGCGTGGCTCAACATGGCGCTGCTGCTGGCCGCCGAGGATCGCACCGCCGAGGCGGAACGCACGTTCCTGCACGCCTGCGACGTCAGCGGCGGACAGTGGGACGTGCTGCTGGCGACGCATCATTTCTACCTGAACGCCGACCGACCGGACCGGGCGGTGGACCTGTGGCGGGCGTGGACTACGGGGGGGGGCGGCGACGTGCGGGGGCGCATCTGGCTGGGCTGGGCGCTGACGCTCCATGGCGGGTTGAGCGAGGCGGCCGCAACGTTGCAATCGGCGGCGGTAATGCTGCAATCGGCAGCGGCCATGCCGCAATCGACGGCGGCGAAGCTCGGTGGATCGCCGCCCCATCCACAGGGCGGATCGTCGGCGGAGTCGAACGGCTCGCTACCGCACCTGGAGGCCGGGCCGCTGCTCCTGGCCGCTCGTGCCCTGCTGGCGGCGGCAGCGCCGTCCCCTTCAGAACTCCTCGCCCCGCTCGATGCGCTTATTGCGGAGCAATCGGCGGGCGCCACGGTGGCGAAATCCGAACTGCTCGACGCGCTGACGTGGTACGGCGAGCGCCATCCGCAGGAGCCTTGGCCCTACCTTGCCGCGGGCATCCTGCTGTCTGACGCCGGCCGTAGGGAAGAGGCAATGGCGGGATTCGAGGCGTTCCAGACGCTTTGCGATGACCCTGGATGGAGGAAGATCGCCCAGGAGCGCATGCGCCGAGGCGCGGCGGGGGCGGGCGGACGGTAGTCTCCGACCGCGCGACCACGTGGCGATCGAGCGCTATGCACTGAAGCATCATCATCGGGCGCCTCACAAGCCTGTTCGCGACGTCGTTCCAAACAGCTCGCCGCCTTCGAGTCGTGGGGTTGACGCGCGTCGGAGCGCCTACGGAAGGCCGGACATATGTCTCACGGGGTCGTCGCTCCTCCGGCTGCGGCCACTTCGTCGGCGTGATCACACACTTTCCTGAATGCCTCGACGTACTGGTCGAGCAGCGGTCGCGTGGCGCTGGGGAAGGACGGCAGGCGGATCAGTTGCCCGTTGGCGGCGACGGTGCGCGGCAGCGCGTTGGCGAGATAGGTCGGGGCGGCGCGGTCCCCGATCCCCGCTCGCAGCAGCGCGGCCGCGTGACCCTCGGTGAACAGGGGCTGCTGGTGCAGCAGCGGATAGCGCGGGGCCTGCACGTCGCACCCCTCCGCCCGCAGCGCCGCGACCAGCCGATCCACCGGGAGCGGGCAGCGGGCCGGGTCCACGCGGACCATGAACTCGAAGTAGACCCGTTGGACGTGCGGGGGGGGCCGGAACGTTTCGAAACCCAACGATTCCAGGCCCGCCGAAAGATACGCCAGGTTGGCGTTGCGCCGGGCGTTGCGTTCATCCATGTGTCGAAGCTGGACCCGCGCTACGGCGGCCGACAGCGGCGCCATCCTCGTCTTGATCCCGAAGCTGGTGGCGGCGAAGCGCCGCGCCGGGGTGGGCAGTTCCAGGATGCGCACGATGTCGCCCAGGCAGACGGCCCGCTCGTAGATCGCGTCGTCGTCGGTGAGCAACATTCCCCCCTCTCCGGCAGGGGCCAGCTTGGCACTTTGAAGGCTGATGACCGAGACGTCGCCCAGCGTGCCGCACTTGCGGCCGCGCCAGGTCGCCCCGGCCGCGTGGGAGGCGTCTTCGATGATCCGAAGATCGCGGCGGCGGGCCAGGTCGAACAACTCCGTCATCCGCGACGGCATACCCCACAGGTGCACCACCACCATCGCCCGCGTGCGCGGCGTGATGCGGCAAGCGGCGTCCTGCGGGTCCAGCCCCATGCGGGCGGTCTCGCTTTCGCAGAAAACCGGCACCGCTCCGACCCACAGCATCGGCACGACTGATGCCCAGAATGTGGCCGACGGGACCAGCACTTCATCTCCCGGCTTCAGATCCAGGGAGAAGAACGCCGCCAGCAGCGCGGCCGTGCCGTTGCAGTGGGCCAATGCGTGCCGGACCCCGAAGTATCGGCGATAGTCCTCCTCCAGCGCCCGCGTCACCGGGTGCAAGGACAGCTCCCCATCGCGGAGCACCTCCAGCACCGCCGCCTCGTCTTCGGCCGTGATAATCGGCCAGCGGTTGGCCTGCCGGGCGTCGAGCGTGACGGCGGGCTTCCCGCCGAGAATGGCCGGTTTGTCGGTAGGGTGGCTCATGCAGATTCAACAGGCGGAAAGGACCCGATCGAACGTCGACTCCACCTTGCAGCGGTAACCTGCCACCTGTTCCGCCGCGGCCGCGCGGTCCCCGTCCGTGAAGGCTGCCGCCACGTCCACCAGGTGCTCGTGGTGTTCGCCTCGCCTCCCCAGCCCGCCGCGCGCGACCCACTGCGACACGTTGGTCCGGCGGCGCAGATAGTCCTCGATGTTCCAGCACAACTCGAACTCGGCGCACCATTCGGCGCTGGGGATGGCCTCGTCCAGGTTGGGAAAAGGAGCACGGCGCGGCTGGCTGGCCTCGAAGCTCGGCCGGCTTGCCGGGCGCTGCGCCTCTCCCAGCAGCCGCGCCACCCGGCCGGCCGCGTCGGCGGCGAGCGTGGCGGCCGACGTCAACTTGCCGCCGTAGACGCTGACCCACGACGCCGACGGATCGACGTAGATGCGGTAATCCCGTGACAGGTCGAGCGCGCGCCGCGGCGGGCGTTGGTCGCGGCCGATGGCCAGCGGCCGCACTCCGCACCGCAACGAGACAATGTCACGAGCGGCCAGCGGCGACGCCAGATGCGCGTTCAGCTCGTCCAGCAACAGGCGCACGTCCGCCGCCCGAACGCGAAATCCCGCCTCCGGCGTGTCCACCTCCGTCTCCGTCGGCCCCCACAGAGACACCGGTCCCCACGGCATCAGCGTCATGTAGTTGCCGCCGCGGGTGGGCAGCATCAGCGTGGACTCGTGGTGGGGCAGTCGCGGGAAGGCGATGAACACCCCCTTGGAGAGAATGTGCCGCCAGGGCGTCGAACGGGCGAACAGTTCGTCCACGTGGTCGGTCCAGACGCCGGCGGCATTCACGACCGCCCGCGCCTCGACCTGGGCGCGGCGCGACAGGATGGCGTCGGTCAGGTCGAGGCGCCAGCGTCGGGTCGCCGGCTGCCACCTCCCCCCGGATACGCCGCAATAGTTCAGTGCCAACTGCCGGCCGTTCTGGTGGGGCAGCATCCACTCCAGCACGAAGCGGGCGTCGGAGTCTCTCAGGCAGGCTTCCTCGTACACCAGCGCCGTTCGGCCGCACCGACCGTCCAGCAGGGCCTGATCGGCGAAGGTCCGCAGCCGGCGGGGCCTGCTGCGCCGGCATCCGCCCATCAGCCAGTACGCATAAAGCGCCGCCTGCACGGCCAGGCGTCCCGCGGAGCCGCCGGGCGGCAGCAGATAGAAGGGCCGGGCCATGACGCTCTGGTTCAGGTCCGCCAGCAGACGTTCGCGCGCTGAGCACAGCCGCCGGACGGCGCGAAACTCCGCGTGGCGCAGGTAGAGCAGCCCGCCCCAGATCATCATGGCAGACGCCTGGCTGGAACCGGAGGCGAAGTCCGACCGCTCCAGCAGCACGACCGACAGCCCTCGCCGGCAGAGTTGGTGGTAGAGGCTGACGCCACTGATGCCGCCGCCGATGATGGCGACGTCGAAGACGCGCCGCTCGAAATCGTCGTGCTGGTTCTGCCTGTAGGCCGTCGACGGCAACGCAGGGGCTCCGGAGCGTGGGACCGCGCCAAGTGAGTGCCGCACGAGATTAGCGTCGCGTCGCGGGGCAGTCCACGCGGGCCGAGGGGCTGCGTGGAAAGCCACCTTGCGAAACCGCGGGCGTGGGCTTGGCCCGGCCGCGGGACGGATGGTACAATCGTGCTCCGTTGCGGTTCGCTCGGCCGCGGCCGCGTCACGTCATTCGTCTCACACAGGAGGATCGTCATGGCAATGCGCACATCGTTCGTACCGCTTGCGCTGGTGGGCTTTGTGTCGATCGGTTGGACGTCACGGCCGGTCCCGGCCCAGGAAATCCTCGACGACGGGAACATGGATAAGCTCACCGTCGGCACCAACCCGGACATCGGCGTGCCGGCGGGCGCCTGGGGTTTCCCGCAGAACTACGTCGACGCCGGCCTGGCCGAAACCGGCCCCGGCGATCTGACGATCGTCGAGACCGCCTCGTTCGATCCCAATCGCACCGGCAACTCGCTGCGCCTGGACAGCACCCGCAGCACCGGCTTCACGCATCTGCCCAACGTCTTCACCCGCCGGCTCGACGAGAAGCCGGACGAGATCATCCGCGTGACCTTTCAGATCTTCGTGCCCGGTCCCAACGGCGGTGGATCCATCTATGTCGGCGGTGACCACGGGGGCGGCGGCTACAACAACGCCACCGACCGCGGACCGCAACTGACCTGGCGGGCCGACGGGACGATCATCTACAGCCCGGGCAACGTGGTGGTGGTGGGAGACTACCCCTTCGAGGAGTGGCAGACGGTGCGGCTGGACATCGACCTGGTCGCCGACCGTTTCGACATGTACTGGGCGGCGGGCGACGACCCTTTGCAGCAGGTCGGCGATGACCTGCCGTACCGCTCGGGGACGCAGGCGTTCCTGGACCGGTTCACCTACGTCCACTTCAGCGACCTGGAGTTCCCCGCCGCCTCCTACCTGGACGAGGTGACGGTGGAAGTCGTGGGCGCCGCGACGTGCCGGTACAGGCTGAAAAAGGACGCCAAGGCCAAGGGCGGCTGCCAGTCGTGCCCGCTTCAGGGCGACGTGATCGCGTCCGAGGATCCGTGCCAGTCCAAGGAAGACTGCCCCAAGAAGTTCAAAGCGAACTTCGCCTGTCCGGACGGCCCGGGGACCTGCAAGAAGGTCAAGGGCAAGCGCGTGGGGTGTGAATAGCGGTGCATGGCGGAGACGGCGGCGCCTCTGAGCGAGCCGCGTGGCTTCAGCCCGCGCGGAGCCTCGTTCGCAAGGGTGCCCTACCCACTACAGCGCGTTTGCCCGGCCCTGCGGGACTCATTCCGGTGGTATTGAAGACGTCCCTGGGACGTGTCACGCGCCCGTGACGAGTTCCTTTGCCGCTCTCTGCCATCACTTATCCGCTTCCGTCACACCCATGCCGGCACGGTCCGGGTAGGCGGGGCGGGCGGGCGGCACGTAGGGGTGGGTATCGAGTTCCTTGAGCATGTGTTCGATGGCGGCGTCCAGTTGCGGGTCGCCGCCATCGAGCATCTTTGAAGGGTCGTCGATCACTTCGATGTCCGGATCGACGCCGTGGCCCTCGATGCCCCACGTGCCGTCCTTTTCGTAGTAGGCGAACGTGGGCGCGGTCACGCCGCCGTCGTCCACCAGGTTCGGGTTACCGGAGATGCCCACCAGCCCCCCCCAGGTGCGCGTGCCGATCAGCTTGCCCAGGCCGGCCTGGCGGAACAGGGCCGGGAACATGTCCCCGCCGGAGCCGGCCAGGCCGTTGATGAGCATGCACTTGGGCCCGTGATGGGCGTCGGGCGGCCAGGTCCAGTCCACCCCGTCCCGGCGGGCCCAGTAGTTCGTCACCGGGCGGTTGAGCAATTCTATGAATCGAGTCGGGATCTGGCCCCCGCCGTTCCAGCGCTCGTCGATAATCAGCGCCTCGCGGTCCTTCTGACCGAAGAACTGGCGGAAAAGTTCATTCTGGCCGCTGACGCCGGTGTTCGGCACGTAGATGTAGCCCACCCGGCCATCCGTTTTTCCTTCAACGTATCTGCGATTCTGCTCGATCCACGAGCGGAAACGCAGGTCGTTCTCGCCGGCGATCAGCGTCACCACCACGTCGCGGGCGTCGTCGTCTATGGCTGGCTTGTCGCTGACGGTCAGCGTCACCGTGGCCCCCGCCAGTCCCTGGAACGCCGCCCAAGGGTCCTTCGATACGTCCAGCGGCACCCGGTTGACCGCCAGCAGATAGTCGCCGACGTTCACCTCTACGCCCGGCTGGCTGAGCGGGCCGCGGGCGTCCGCGTCCCAGGGCGCGCCTTCATAGATTGCCGTGATCTTGTACGCGCCCTGGTCCAGCGCGAAGTCCGCTCCCAACATGCCGACGCTGGTGCTGGGCTGCGGATCGAGGTCGCCCGACTCGCGCACGTAGGCGTGTCCGACGTTGAGTTCGGCGATCATCTCGCCGATGACGAAGGTCAGATCGCGGCGCGAGTTGCAGTCGGCCAGCATGGCCGCGTACCGGCCGCGGACGGCCGCCCAGTCGACGCCGTGCATCGTCGGATCATAGAAGAAGTCCCGCTGCACGCGCCACGCTTCATTGAAGATCTGCTCCCACTCTTCGCGCGGGTTGATCTGCACGCTCATGCCGGACGTGTCGATCGGGTGTTCCATCTTCTGGTCCGCGGCGGCGTCCACGACGGCGTACTTGCCGCCCGACGAGACCAGCAGTTTCCTGCCGTCGGCGGAGGGAACATAGGAGCCGCAGTCGCTGAGCACCGTCTTCTCCTCTTTCTTCTCATCGGCGGGGTCGAGGATCCGCACGGCGCTCTTGCCGTCCGTTGCGGGCACGGCGCCGCGTACGTAGAGGAGGTGACCCTTGTCGTTGAACGAAAGGCGGGAGTAGGACCCGCGATCGACGGGCACCGGGATGGCACGGCGCTCGAAGCCGTCCACGTCGATCTTCACGGGCTCGGGCGGTTTTTTCTCATCTTTCTTATCTTCATCGACTTCTTCGCCGTCCGCGGAGTTGTCGTTACCGGAGTTGTCGTTGCCGGCGGCATGGTCGTTGTCCGGTGCAGCGTCGTTGGCGGCCGCGTCCTCATGGTCCGCGGCGTTGTCATTGTTCGACGCGTCGTCCGCACTTGCGTTGTCGTTACCGTTGTCAATGGCGCCTTCGTCGCTTTTCTCTTCATCCTCCCACGTCTCCTCGTCGCTCTTCGGCGCCCAGGGGGACGGCAGGTCGGTGCGCAGCGGCGCCAGGTACAGACGATCGGTGCGGGAATAGACGAACGAATGGTCGATATCGGCATAGATGGGCGAGGAGAACTCCCGGTTGCTGGCGAAGAGCAGGTATTTGCCCTCACGGTCGAAGGTCGGCCACGTGTCGTTGAACATACCGCTGGTCAACTGCTGCTTCGACCGATCCGCGACGTTGTAGAGCCAGATCGCCGTCTGCTGGTTGGCGCCGGACTTCGTATAAGCGATCCAGTTCGAATCGCTCGCCCACGACGGGTTCGGATACTGCGTCCACGGATCCACGTCGACGACGGCCGTTTCGCCGCCTTCGATCGTGTGAAGGAAGAGAGTGCCGTCTTTCTGGTAGAACGTCAGCCGCTTCGAGTCCGGCGACCAGACCGGGAAGTACCAGTAGGAATCCCCGTGCTGCGTGAGGCGCCGCGGGTCGCCCTTGCCGTCCGACTGCGCCAGGTAGAGGTCGTATTCGCCCTCCGCGTCGGAGAAATACGCGATCCAGCGGCCGTCGGGGCTCCAGGCGGGATACCGTTCGCGAGCGCCGTCGGTGCGGGTCAGGTTGCGGGGCGAGCCGTGCCTGGCCGGCAGCGTCCAGATGTCGCCGCGTGCCTCGAACACCGCCCGCTGCCCGGCAGGGGAGACGTCGATCGAATGAATGAAGCCGGCGGCGTTGACGCTGCGGTCGCGGAGTTGCGGCCGGTCGCCGGGGATGGTGACCGTCAGCTCGCGCGTCTGGGCGGTCTGCACGTCCAGCACGAACAGCCGGGCGCCGCAGTGAAAGACGATTTCACCCTGCCCGTGGTCGCCCGGCCCGATCGCGGGCCATTTGGCGTCGTATTCCGTGAAGTGCGTCATCTGCCGACGGCCACCCACACGGGTGTTGACGGTCCAGATGTTCAGGCGGTGTTCCGGCCCGGC
Source organism: Phycisphaerales bacterium (assembly GCA_003597935.1). GTDB lineage: Bacteria > Planctomycetota > Phycisphaerae > UBA1845 > UBA1845 > SURF-32. Next base: position 42,981 of record QZJT01000135.1, read on the forward strand.
GTCGGAGAGGTAATAGACGTTCGGCCCGTGCCACATCGGCTGGCTGTCGGTGCCCTCCCAGTCGGTGATCTTCCGCGCCCCGTGCTCTACCAGGTCGAACAGCCAGATGTCGGTCGCCATGCCGCCGCGGTAGCGCTTCCAGGTGCGGTGGTCGCGGGTGTTGAACGTGTAGGCCAGCCATCGTCCGTCCGGGCTGATGGCGCCGTTGGCGCCGTAGGGCACCGGCAGCATGGTCGGCAGACCGCCCTCCGGCGGCACCGTGTACAGATGGGCCGTCCCCCGGCGGGTGGAGACGGCCGGCGAGAAGAACAGAATCCGCCCGTCCGGCATCCACTCGCACACCGTCTCGCCGGCCGGGTGGTGCGTCACCCGCCGGGCCGGCCCGCCCGCCGTCGGGATGGTGTAGATGTCTTGGTTACCCTCGTAATTGCCGACGAAGGCGATCGTCTTGCCGTCCGGGCTGAAGCGCGGAAACGTCTCTTGCCCCGGCGGGCTGGCCAGCGGCGTGGCGACTCCCCCTTCCCGCGGGACCAGCCACAAGTCGTCCGCATAGACGAAGACGACGTGGGTGGCGCTGATGTCGGGGTTGCGGAGCATCCCCGCGTGCGGCGTAACGTCCGCACGGGCCGGCAGGGTCCACACACAGGCGATGGCGGCGAAGGCGGAGCACCGCAGGGTCCACACACGTGCCACGACGGCGAACGCGGAGCACCGCGGAACGATACGGAAAGGCGACATGCTCGGCTCCTGAAGCAGCGGAAAACGCGAACGATAGGCCCCTGCCCGCCCGGCCGCAACGCAGGGCTGACAACTTCCTGCACGCGGAGTGGCGCGACGAAGTGGGGGGAATGAGGGAAAAAGGGGGTGACAGCGCGCAGCGCCATCCGTGGGGCGGGCGTCCAACCGAGTCTACGCCCGCGCGGCGCGGGAGAGCGACTCGCGCAGGCCGATGATGCGGTCGTAGGCGGGCTTGGGCGACTGATCGCGGCGCAGCAGGCCGCCGAACGGCACCCGATGCCCGGGCGCGTCCGCCAGCCTGGCCCACGCCACCGTCTCGACGAACGGCTTGCTCAGCGCGATCCGCATGAAGGCCTCGGCCCACTCCGCCTGGCTGGCGTCCGACCACGGCCCCCGCCAGGCGCCGCCAGCCCTTGGATCGTGCTGCCCCCCCCAGGCGTCGTCGGGCGCCGCTCTGCTCTCGGAAGGCACCTGCACCGCGGTGACGTGGATCGGCTTCGACAGCATCGCCCCGAGCCGGTCCAGCAGGGTGGACACCTGAAAGAGGTCGCGCACGTACATCCCGTCGACGTCGGGGCCGAACTGGAACTGCACTCCGAAGGCGTCCACGCTGACGCCGCTCTGCGCCACCATTTCCGCGTAGAGCATCGGCGGGATGCTGCGCGGGTTGCGGGCGTAGTATTCCCCCCAGGGCGCGACGATGTCCACGATCGACGTGGCCCGCGGCGCGACCTGCTTGACCAGGGCCGCCGACATGCGCGTCAGCTCGATGAGCTGGTCGAAGGTGAAGGAGAGGGCGTTGTCCGCGTGCAGGCCGCAGGCCACGTCCCAGTAATGGACGTACTGGGCATAGCGGCTGACCACCCGCTTGACGTGAGCGTGGGCCAGGTCACGCAAGGTCTCGAAGTCGTGCTCCCAGATGTAGATCCAGTCCGGCAGTTGGTGTTCGGCGAACGACAGCAGGGGCGTGGCTTTGATGGGCATGTGCTTGCGGGCCAGCCATTCCACCCAGGCGTCGATCGGCTTCCAGTCGAACTTCTGCTCCGCCGGCTCGACCGCCCGCCACGAGCAGGGGACGATGGCGAAGTCGAACGCGGCCGCCAGGCGCCTGCGATAGGTCTCGTCCGCCTGATCCGCGTCGACGCCGCAGCCCAGCACCCGCCGGCCCATCCCGCCCGCCAGGCGGCGCTCCAGCAGGACCTGGCCGTGATGCACCGCCAGGTCTTCGGACATCTGGATGCACTCGACCAGCGCCTCGTCGGCGATGGCGGCGCTCTGGGCGGGCGTATCGGCTTGCAGGGCGCGAATGAGGGCGTCCCGGACGCGGTTGAAGCGGTCGATGAAGCCGCCGTCGGCGGCCTCGTAAAAACCCCATTCCTCCAGCTTCTGGCTGATCCGCGTCAGCCGCCCGCGCAGGATCTCGATCTGTAAGACGTAGGGCCGGTCGCTTTCGATGAGGCGGGCGGTCTCCAGCATCACCTTGCGGTCCGGCCCCACCGGCCAGAGCAGCGCCAGCCCGGCGGGACCGGCGGCCCGCTTGCGGCAGGTGATCACGCCGCTCTTGAACGACAGCTCCGCCCGCAGGGCGACGTCGTCACCGCCGACCATGTACGCCCCCGCCAGATCGAGCGACTCGGCCGGCTTGCCGTTGGTGAATACCGAGAAAGACAACGTGCTCAACGGGGCGTAACCTCGCCGAATTCCGGCGTTGAACGACCATGCGCCAATTGCCGTCGGCGGGCACGGTGGCACCTGCCGGCGGACACGTCACAAACGCCGCGTCTGCCCGTCGACCGCGAACCCGGATTATGGCAGAATCGCCGACCGGCGTCGAGCGAGCCGCGCGGCGAACTGCGCGCGCCTTCCGCGTCACTCCCGGCATGAATGCCGGGGCTCTGAGAGCTTGTGGAGCCGACATCCATGCCAGGCGATTCCATCATCGTCCAGACTGAACTTCCCGGAGTCAGCGTCCGCCGCGGCAAGGTCCGCGACGTATACGACCTGGGCGACGAGATCCTGCTGGTCACCACAGACCGGATCAGCGCCTACGACGTGGTGCTGCCCACGCCGATCCCCGGCAAGGGGAGGATGCTGACGCAGATTTCGGAGTTCTGGTTCGGCCTGCTGGCCGGCGTGACGCCGAACCACCTGATCGAGGTCGTCCGCGACCAGGCCCCGCCCGGGCTGGAGGCGCATCTGGACCAGCTTCGCGGCCGGACGATGCGCTGCCGCAAGTCGAAGGTCGTGCCGATCGAGTTCGTCGTGCGCGGATACCTGGCCGGCAGCGGCTGGGTGGACTATCAGCGGACCGGCTCGGTGTGCGGCGTGCCGCTGCCGCCCGGGTTGGCGCAGTGCGGGAAACTCCCGGAGCCGATCTTCACGCCCGCAACCAAGGCGGAAGAGGGTCACGACGAGAACATTTCGTTCGAGGCCGCCTGCGACGCCGTCGGGTCGGAGGTCATGACGGATCTGCGCGACCGCAGCCTGACGCTCTACAAGCGGGCCGCCGAGTACGCCGCCCAGCGCGGCATCATCATCGCCGACACCAAGTTCGAGTGGGGCCTGTGCGACGGCGAGCACCTCTTAATCGACGAAGTGCTCACGCCCGACTCGTCACGCTTCTGGCCCGCTGACAGTTACGCTCCCGGCCGCGACCAGGAGAGCTTCGACAAGCAATACGTCCGCAACTACCTCACCGGGCTGGTCAAAGAGGGCAAATGGAACAAAACGCCGCCCGGCCCGGCGCTGCCGGAAGAGATCGTGAGGAACACGGCCGCGCGGTATCGCGAGGCGTTGGAGAGGTTGATGGCGTAGGCGGCCGGTCTTTCAGCAAGGCGAACGCCACCAACTTCGTGCTCGACCGGGTTGAAGGCGGACTCGGTCGACGGCTGCCAGTGCCGGACCGAACCAATCGTGTCGTGCAGGTTTGCTGACAGGACACCCTCGACATATCCGATTCAAGTTGTATCCTTGTACGTGGTCACTGCCGGTCCTTTCTCGCCGTCCTGGCAGACGGTCATCGCCAGGCGGCGATGCGGATCGTCCACGTCATTGGCCGGCGGGGCCCGTACAGATCGGAGCCGGACATGGCCGAGAGAACTTGCGGACGTCGCGTTTCCTGCGAGGGTCTGTGGACGGCGCCGTTCACCGGCAACGGGAGGGATGCCGTCTTCGTTGGCCTGGGTCTGGTTTGCCTTGCGGGGTGTCAGCGCGAATCGCGCGACGAAGGCGGATTGCCGGCCCGGCCCCTTGCCGTCGCGGCGGCGGTAGTGAACATCGAGGAATCCACGTTCACCCGCGCGGAAGTGTGCGGAACCTGCCACCAGGCGATCCACGCCACCTGGCAGCAGTCCATGCACTCCCGGGCGTGGAGCAACCCTGTTTTTCAAGCGTCATATCAACGGGTATCGCAAACGTACCCGGACGGGCGGGGCCGATTGTGCCTGGGCTGCCATGCGCCGACGGTGCGCGCGACTGAGGACTACGGGAGCGAGCACGAGTTGACCCGGGAAGGGGTGACGTGCGATTTCTGCCACAGCGTCGCAGCGGTGGATTCCGCCGTCTCGCCCGCCCGGTTCGAGGTCCATCTGGGGAGGACGAAGTACGGGCCGCTCAAGCACGCCCAGTCGCCCGTCCACCAGGTGGTGGATTCTCCGCTCCACCGCAGCGCCGAGTTCTGCGCCGGCTGTCACGAGTTCCAGAATGAGCACGGGGTCCCCCTTCTGGAAACCTGCTCCGAATGGGCGGCCAGCCCCTACGCCGCGGAGGGCCGGACGTGCCAGGAGTGCCACATGCCGGTGGTCGCGGGGAAAGTCGCCGCCAACGGCGGGCGGGACGGCGTCAATCTGCACAACATCTCCGGATCCCACGATCTGGATCGGGTGCGGCAGGCCGTCACGATGAAGATCCTGTATACGACCCGCCCGGGGGCGGGAAGGGTGCAGGCCCGCATTCTCGTGGACAACGTCGGCAGCGGCCACGCCTTTCCCACCGGCTTGCCTCTCCACCGTGCCATGCTCGAGATCCACCTTCTCTCGAGCAACGGTCAGCTCGTTCGACAGCAAGGAGTTGCGTTCGAGAAGGTGCTCGTGGACGAACACGGTGGACCCGTCACGGACGAACTGGGGGCCTTCTTCGATGCCGTGTCCATTCAGTCCGACACCCGACTGCGCCCGAAGGAGAAGCGCAGCGTCAGCGTTGTCTTCGACAACGTGAACCTGGAGTCGGGGTCGGTCCAGGCCTCGCTCTGGTACCAGTACTCGACCCATGCCCTTCGCGGCTCCGGCGATGCCGCCACCATCGAACCGGTGGACATGAAGATCCTGCTGAGCCGGGACGAGCGCATCCTGCCCGATGAACTCCGCTGACCGAGCGGTCCAATTCCGTCGATTCGACGGATCCTGGCCTCGCCTGCTGCGATGAAACGGGAGGCGGGTGAGGCGACCCGCAGGATAACGTGCGGTGCGGGCGCGCCGCTGGTACGACACGTGCAGTTCCCCCTCCTGAGCGTTTTCGAGGCCACGCTGCACCCGTTCGGCGCGAATTGCCGGCGCGCCGGTTTTTGCCGCGGTTGCGCAAGACAGGACGCCCAAAGAGGCGTGTCGCGAGTGTGATGGTCGGTAATCCCGCACGATTCCTGGCGGTCCTTTGTGCGCGGGTTTTCCCAAAAATGGGATTGCCAGTCTCAGTTTCGGGATTGTGCGGTGATTCAACGATCACCCGCGACCCCGGTCGTGCGAGGCATTGCCGTTTGGTCAGAAGGTGGTTGGCAGCGGTCTTTTTTGCATTCGCACGAACACCGGATTGACCGCTTCATCGGAGGCCAGCGGATGGAGTTTACGCGCCGGGAATTCTTGATCGCGGGAGGGGTCAGCGGCGCCCTGGCCGCGCAGGGATGGGCCGTACCCCAGGTCATCTACGCCGGAGCCAGGGAGGGGCAGGCTGATCCGCTCGAAAGGACTGTGATGACCCTCTGCCGACAGTGTTCCGGCGGGTGTGGATTGAAGGTGAGGGTCATCAGGGACTGCGTCGTTGGGATCGCCGGAAACCCGATCCACCCGATCAATCGGGGTGGCGTATGCCCGGGGGCGCCCGCGGCCGTTCAATCGCTCTACAACCCTGACCGGCTGACACAGCCTCTTGTGCTCGCCGGACCCAAAGGCGCAGGACGCTACCAGCCCGTCTCCTGGACGGAGGCGGTGAGGCAGCTTGCGGCCAGGCTGCGCGATCTGCGTCGCACCACCGGACCGCACGGGCTGGCCGTCATCACCCGCGGGGATCGTGGGCTGAAGCGGCTCCTGCTGGAGCGCTTCCTCCAGGCCTACGGCAGCAACAACCTGATCGACGGCGCCGCGCCCGACGCGCACCAGGCCTACCCGGCGATCCGGGCCGTGCAGGGTTTCCCACGCGCGGTGGGCTACGATCTGGCCCAGACCCGGTACGTGTTGTCCTTTGGAAGTCAGTGGCTCGACGCCCACTGGTCGCCGGCGCAGGCGGGAGCGACGTTTGCGGCCCTGCGCGGACGAGATCAGGACGATCGTCGCCGCTTCGTCCACGTTGAGCCGCGTCTCTCGCTGACCGCGGCGAAGGCGGATGAATGGATCCCCGCCCGGCCTGGAACCGAAGGAGCGCTGGCGCTGGGGCTGGCGCACGTCATTGTGCGCGAAGGGCTGTATGACCGTGCGTTCGTCGAGCGGATGACGGATGGATTCGAGGACCCCGACGGCGGCAGGGGCGGACGGATCGGCTTTCGGCGCCTGGTCTTGCGCGACTATGCGCCCTCGCGTGTGTCACGCATCACCGGCGTTGAAGAGGGGACGATTTTCCGATTGGCGCGCGAGTTCACCGCGCAACGCCCGGCACTGGCCATCGGGTACGACGGAGCTTCCGTATCTACCCAGCGAACCTACGATCGGATGGCGATCCACGCCCTCAACGCCCTGGTGGGCAGCATCGACGTTGCCGGCGGCGTCACCCATTTTCGGGACATTGAACTGCTCAATCTGCCGGTTCCCGAGCCGGACGGACCGGCCGAGGCCGGGCTGAGCAAGCCGCGCATCGACGTGGCGGACCCTTCGGTCTACCCACTGGCCGACTGCCCGACCGGAATGCTGGCGGAACGCATCCTCGCGGATCTGCCCTATCCGATCGAAGTGCTGGTGCTGGCCGGCGGCAACCCCGTCTTCGACAGTCCCCACCCGCAGCGCGTGCAGCAGGCCCTGGGCAAAGTGCCGCTGGTGGTGAGCTTGTCCTCCTGGATGGACGATTCGGCGCGGTGGGCGGACTTGATCATTCCCGACGCCCATTCCCTCTCGAGCTGGGACGTGGACTTGAGCCATACGCTGACGGGCCGGCCCGTCGTGACCACCGCCCGCCCGGTGGTGCCCGCTTCTGCCGAGGCGCGCGGCAGCGCGGAGTTGATCCTGGAGCTGGCCCGTGAGCTGGGCGATCCGGTCTCCAGGGCGCTGCCTTTTCCCACCGCGCAGGCTGCGGTGCGGGCCGTGTGCGACACCCTGGCCGCGTCGGGCCGGGGGGGGGCATTCGGGCCGCTGGAGCAGGAGGGCTGGATCCGACTGCTGGAGCGCGGCGGCTGGCGTCCGCCGGCCGCTCGAAGCCAGGACGAGTTCTACACCAAGGTGATCGCGGCGGGCGGCTGGTCCGACCCGATCTACTATGACCGGGAGTGGGACCGCGTTTTCCGATCGCCGCCGCGCCGCTTCGCGTTTCATTCGGCGTTGATCGCGCAGCACGTCAAGCCCCGCAACGAAGCCGACGACGTGCGCTGTCTTCCCCACTATCAGGCTCACGAGTCTGGGGAGCCCAACGAGGCGTTTCCCTATCGACTCTATGTCTACCCCCTGGCGGTGCTGGCCGGGATGAAGGACGTCAACATCCCCTGGCTGATGGACGCGTCAGGGCGGCTGATGCGGCAGCGATGGAACACGTGGGTCGAGATCAACCCCAGGACCGCGCACAAGCTGGATATCGCGGACGGCGACGTGGTGACCGTGGCATCCTCGCGCGGCACGCTTCGCCTCCATGCGAAGCTGTTCGAGGGCATCATGCCGGAGGTGCTCGCCATCCCTTATGGCTTCGGCCACGAAGGCGGCGGCCGCTGGTGCGAGAAAATCGGACAGAACCCCGCGACCCTGGTGGACGTGGAGATCGACCCGCTGACCGGCGGGCCGCTCTGGAATTCGACCCGAGTCGCCCTGCGCAAGACATGACCGCGGAGGAAGGGACTGATGGCCAGATGGGGAATGGTGATCGACCTCGACTGCTGCACGGCCTGCCAGGCGTGCGTGGTGGCCTGCCAGGCGGAGAACAACCAGCCTCCGCCACAGGCGGGGCAGGCGCAGATGGGCCGATCCATAGCCTGGATGGAACTGGTGACCTACCACGAGGGCCAGTACCCCAACGTCAAGCTCCGCATACTCCCGCGTCCCTGCATGCACTGTGATGAGCCTCCCTGCGTCAAGGTGTGCCCCGTCGGCGCGACCTACAAGAGCGAAGAGGGGATCGTGGGGCAGATCTTCGGCCGCTGCATCGGATGTCGATATTGCACCACCGCCTGCCCGTACACCGTCCGCTACTTCAACTGGTACGAGCCGGTCTGGCCGGAACCCATGCAGAAGGGACTCAACCCCGACGTGTCCATCCGCCCCAAGGGCGTCGTCGAGAAATGCACCCTGTGTCATCACCGCCTCATCAAGGCCAATGATCTGGCCCGCTACGAAAACCGCCCGCTGCGCCCGGGTGAATACGTGCCGGCCTGTGTCGAGTCGTGCCCGGCCTCCGCGATGGTGTTCGGCGATCTGGACGATCCTGAGAGCGAGGTCAGCCAATTGGCCCACAGCCGCCGGGCCTTCCATCTGCTGGAGGACCTGGGGACCGAGCCGAAGGTCATCTACCTGCAGGAGAAGGAGTAACCGTGAGTGCGTTAGCGGCCCCTTCGCATTCGTTGAGCGGACTCGGCGAGGACGCGATCCTGATCGAGCCGATCATCCGGACCACGGCCCGGTTCTACCTGTTCACCGGGTTTCTGCTGAGCTTCGTCCTCCTGGGCGTCGTCGCTTACGTCCACCAGTATCGCAGCGGTCTGGGCGTGACGGGCCTGAACCGACCCGTCTACTGGGGCGTGTACATCACCAACTTCGTCTTCTTCATCGGCATCAGCCACGCCGGCACGCTGATCTCCGCCATCCTGCGCATCGTGGGGGCGGAGTGGCGGCGGACGATCACGCGCTCGGCCGAGGTGATCACGGTCATGGTGCTGCTGTTCGGCGTGGGCAGCATCCTGATCGACCTGGGCCGCCCGGATCGGATGCTCAACGTGGTCAAGCACGCCCACCTGCAGTCGCCTCTGCTGTGGGACGTGTGCAGCATCTCGGTCTACCTGACGTGCAGCACGATCTATCTCTACCTGCCGCTGATTCCGGACATTGCGATCCTGCGCGATCACACCAGCAAGCGGCGCTGGCTCTACCGGACGCTGGCGCTGGGCTGGAAGGGAACGCCCAGGCAATACCGCGTGCTGGAGACCCTGATGGCGGTGATGGCGGTGCTGGTGATCCCGGTGGCGATCAGCGTTCACACGGTCGTCTCGTTCGTGTTCGCCATGACCATTCAGCCCATGTGGCACAGCGCGATCTTCGGTCCGTTCTTCGTGGTCGGCGCCATTTTCTCCGGGATCGCGGCGCTGATCTGCGCCATGGCCCTGATCCGCTGGGGCTACGGGCTGGGCGCTTACCTCAAACCCATTCACTTCAACAACCTCGGCTTGCTGCTGCTGGTGATGTCGCTGCTGTGGCTCTACTTCACCGCCTCCGAGTTCCTGACCACCTTCTACGGACACGAGCCGTCGCACATGGCCGTCTTCAACGCCAAGTTCTACGGACCCTATGCCCCGCACTTCTGGACCATGTGCCTGACCTGCTTCGTCATCCCCTTCGTGATCCTGTGCAACCGCAAGACGCGCACCATCGCGGGGACCGTGGTCGCCTCCATCAGCGTCAACATTGGGATGTACCTGGAACGCTACATCATCGTCGTGCCCAGCCTTTCCAACCCGCGGTTGCCTCACGAACCCGCGGTCTACGGCCCCACCTGGGTCGAGTGGGGCATCTTTTCCGGCTGCTTTGCCGCTTTCGTGCTGGCGTACGCCCTGTTCACCAAGTTTTTCCCGATCGTCTCGATCTGGGAAGTGAAGGAAGGCCGCGAGAAGGCCGTGGCCGAGGTCAGTGGGAGAATCCGGCAATATCTGCCGGCGTCCCCGGACACCCCCGAGGTCGAACCGGATGACGAGCATGGAACCACAACCCCGATGGTCGAGGTCGCCGGTGTCTAGACCCCGCGGGCACCTGATGACGGTCGCCCTGCTGGCCGCCCTATGCGCCGTCGCGCGCACCGCCGCCACCGGGCAGACGCCCGACGCGCTGCTTCCTGACAACGTCATGGCGGGCTGGAAGGTTTTCGTACAGAAGCAGTGTACCCGCTGTCACGCGGTCTGGGGTCTGGGGGGCGAGATCGGTCCGGATCTGGGCCGCATCGAGCAGCAGAACCTCACGGCCGGGGAACTGGCGGGCACGCTGTGGAACCACATCCCCAAGGTCTATTCCCATATGGAACGCAGCCGCTTGGAGTACCCCGGCCTGACGGAGCAGGAGGTCAGCGAACTGTTCAGCTTCCTGTTCTTCGTTCGCTATCTGGATGAACCGGGCGATCCCGAAGTCGGGCGGCTGGTGCTGCGCGACAAGGGCTGTGCCCGTTGCCACGCCACCGACGACAGCCGCCACCTTGAAGCGCCCGACCTCAACCGCTGGGCGGCCTACGCCAACCCCATCGTCTGGGCACAGAAGATGTGGGAGCACGCGCCGAAGATGGAGGAGGCGATGCGCCAGTCCGGCATGACCTGGCCCCGACTCGAGGACAGCGACCTGGTGGACATCATGGCGTACGTGCGAAGCGTCGGCGGTCAGGAGGAAAAGACCTACCTGCTGCCCGGCTCGGCGCGAAACGGGGCGAGCCTGTTCGCCGAACGGCAATGCCAGGCCTGTCACCACGCAGGCGGCCAGGGGGGGGATCTGGGCACGGCCGTATTGCCGCGAAGTCTGGCGGCTTTGGCGTCGCGGATGTGGAACCACTCGCCCGAAATGACCCGCATGATGGAAGCCCGCGGCCTGCCCCGCAGTCCGCTGACGGCGCAGGAGATGGCCGACATCATCGCCTACGTCATCTCCCTGCGCTACGACGACCGGACCGGCTCGTCCGACGTCGGGCGCGGTGTATTCGTGGGTCTGGGCTGCGCCCGTTGTCACGAAGTCGATCCCGCCGGTAAGCGCGCCGCCCCCACGCCGGAAGCACTGGCCGCGTTCGCGACGCCCGTTCGGCTGGCGCAGGCCATGTGGAACCACGGCGTCAGCATGATGGAACACATGTCGGAAGCCGGATTGGCCTGGCCCATGTTCCAGCCGGGGCAGCCCGTTGATCTGATCGCCTATCTCGAGTCGCTAGCCCCGATCGAGGCGCGCGCCTCGCACCGACCCGTCGAACCCGCCCCGATCACTGCGCGCCTGGAGCACTTCGAGCCGCCGGTTATCGAAGAAGGCGCCGCCTGCGCCAGCGCGGCCTGCCACCCGGGCATCATCTCGGGGAAAGTCCTGCACGCGCCGACGACGCAGGGCGAGTGCGACGCCTGTCACGTACAGGTCGATCCCCGATTCCATCGCTTCGAGCTTGCCTCGCGCGAATCCGGGCTCTGCTACCAGTGCCACGACGAGCGGGGCGAATCCATGCGCGCACATGGTCCGGTGGCCGTCGACGTGTGTACCGCCTGTCACAATCCCCACGGTGCGGACAACCTGTTCGGGCCGGGTTTTTCCGGCAACGAAACCTGCTTCGCCGACATGGTGGGGTTGACCGTGGCGCTGGAGACTCTGGTCAGAAGTGACGTGGACTACCCGGTCGGGGCGGCGTCCGGCGATCGGTCGCCCGCACGGCCGATGGGCAGCGGCGGCGAGGCGCCGGCGCACCCCCCTCCCGACGTGACGATACAGGCCGGCCCGGCGCCCGTGCAGCAAAGCACGCCGTGGGGTTCTTCGACGCGGCCGGGAGCGCCTGCGGCGACAGAGTCCGTGCACGCCATCGCTGCTCCCAGCGGCCCGGTGACGGGCTGTGTGACCTCAGACTGCCATCCGACCCTCGTTGCGAATGCTGTCGTCCACGGCCCTGCCGCCCAGCAGCAGTGCGACGTATGTCATATGACGGCCGACGAGCAGTCGCACCGCTTCAGCCTGGCCGCACCCGAGCCGGGCCTGTGCTATCATTGTCACGATGAACCGCCCGTGGCGGCCTACCAGCATGGGCCGGTCGCGCTGGGAATGTGTACCGCCTGCCACGATCCCCACAGTGCCCCATACCGTTACATGCTGGGGGCGCCGGGCAAGGATCTGTGCTTCACGTGTCACACCGAAATGGGCGAGCACGTCCACGCCGCCCGCGTGCAGCACGAAGTTATCAGTTCGGAAGGATGCACGGTCTGCCACGATGCCCACCGCAGCCAGTACAAGTATCAGCTTCACCAAGAGACGCCACAGTTGTGCTACCGCTGCCACGAGCCGATTCGCGAACTGGTGTCCACGGCCGGAGTGGGACATGAGCCGGTCACGACCGGAAAGAACTGCGCCAACTGCCACAATCCCCACGGCAGCGACGTACCCAGGATCCTGGCG
>QZJT01000062.1 GCA_003597935.1 Phycisphaerales bacterium
AAGTTGCAGCAGAAGCAGCAGGCTCTTGCGCAACCGCTGGAACGGCGCATTGACCTGCAAGTCCTCGATGGCCTTCTGCCACAGCAGCGTGGAGGGCACCAGCCTGACGGTGCGCTTGAGCTTGAGGAAATACAGCGCGACCAGCGGCGGCACGGTGGCCGCGGCGGCGATGGCGATGACCCATGGGGAAAGGAACGTCATTACTGTATCAGCCCCCGCTTGCGGAAATACGTCAACACGACCTGATCGAACGGCACCTCGGTGCTGGTGAACATGTAGCTGATGCCGCGCTTGGTGCAGAAATCCTTGAGGTGAGCGCAATAGCCTTGGAGATTCTGCTTGTAGCGGTTCAGCAGCGCCCGGCTCACCGTTACGTCGGCAAGGTCCGCGTCTTCGACGTCTCTGAGTTGCAGGTCGCCGACCAGGGGCGGGTCGATCTCTTCGGGGCTGAGCATCTGGATGCAGTAGATGTCGTACTTGCGGCCGAGCAGATACCGCAGGCCGGTCTCGAAGCCGCCTTTCTCGAAGAAATCAGAGAGCACGATGACGATGCCCTGTTGCGGATGCCGGATGGCGAACTGGCGGCATGCGCCGGAGAGGTCGCTGGTTCCATCGCACTCGGTATTCACCAGGAAGTCGAGCACTTTGAACATAAACCGCCGGCCGCGGACACCGGTCATCTCGTACTGGAGGCCGCTGGAGTAGGCGTAGAAACTGACGCGGTCGTAGTTCACGAGGCCGATGTACCCCAGCGCGGCCGCGACCCGGCGGGCGTAAAGCGACTTGCTTGGATGTCCCCAGTCCATGCTCTTGGAGGTGTCGATCAGGAAACTGACGTGCAGGTCCTCCTCTTCGAGGAACAGCTTGAGAAACAGTTTGTTCAGCCGGGCGAAGATGTTCCAGTCTACGAAGCGCAGGTCGTCGCCGACGACGTAGTTGCGGTAGTCGGCAAACTCGACGGACTCGCCCTTCCGCTTGCTGCGCCGCTCGCCGCGCATCTTTCCGGCGAAGATCTTGCGGCTGACCAGCTCAAGCTGGTCGAGCTTCTGCATGAACTCCGGATCGAGGAGTGCGTCGGCTTGTGGTTGGGTCAGGGTGGGCATGGCGAGGTTCGGGCGTCGCGCAGTCGTCGTGTCCTGTTACGCCTCCGTAGCAGAGTCCCGACTCGGTGAGGTCTGATTTCGTTTCTGTTCCCTTTGGAGCAGCTTCTGCAAAGCCGCTTCTGGCATTCTCAAAGTCGTCGAGCGCAAGCGATTGATCGCGTCAGGCAAATTTACGAGGCCCCGCGCCGCGGCAAGATCCCGCACGCCGATGGTACCGGTGACGCGGAGATGATAGCGATCCTCGGCTTCCATGCGTGCGTCACGATCGTCGGTCAGCAGGTAGTCCGCGCGAAGGTCTACCGCCAGGCTGATCGCCTCTATTTCACCCGCGCCGAGCCGGTGCACTTGTCCACGGATCATGCTCGTGCGTTCGGGGTCCACCTGCACGACTTCCAGCCATCGCGGACGGTTGGCCACAAGGTCGCGCACCAAGCCAGGTGCTCGCGAATGGAACAATTCGGCGCGGACCGAAGCCGGAATCAGGACTCTCCCGAACAGCACGTGGAGTAACTCCACCTGCCCGATAAGGGTCAGATAGTTGAGCGGCGATGTGTCGCTCACGACGACGATCACCGCTGAACTTCCGGAAAAAGTTCCGCAAGATTCCGGCGGTCCTTGTCCAGGTCCTCCGGCGTATAGAGCAGCGGCACACCGCGTTCGCCCAGCCACTGGTCCGCCTCGATGACGCCCATGCCGAGCATCTCGGCCAGCAGGCCGATGCTGATCTTGCCCGACCGGTAGCTTTCGATGGCGAGCGCCTCCTTGGCCGCACGCGGCAGGTCGCCCCACTCGGCTTCGAGCTGCGCTCGAACGGAATCCGGAATGTCGATGGTCAGTCTCATAGGCTTGATCCTATTGTAGTCCCTCCGTTATGAGCGTGTCGAGGCGTCCAGGATCGTTATGCCGACGACCTGCTTACCCCGCCTGTGGACGATGATCCCGTCGTCGCGCATGTCGCTGGCCGTCGCCTTCTGCGGGCGTTCGAAACTGATGTAGAGCACGTCGGCCTCGTCGTCGTAGTCGACCACAATGCGCCTCGTCGGCAGCTTCGCCAGGATGGGAGCGACGCGGAGTAGGTTGATAAAATCCACGTCGCGAAGTTGCTGCACGGGCATCGTCCTACCGCGGCGCCGGTTGTGACGGATCCAAGAGCGCCATACATCTAAAATCGGTCTCCATCGCCGCTTCGCGGCTCTGCGCATTTACGGCGGCCTTCCTATCCGTGGGTTCGTCCGCCTTACGGCGGCCACACCTGCGGCTACATCCCTGGGCCGCTTCGCGGCGAAGATGGGGATACTCCTCGCACCTCTTCTCTGACTCCCTCACTCCCTGACTCCCTGACTCCGTCACTCCCCCACTCCCTCACTCCCTGCGGCCGTCAGGCCGCCTCCGCCATGGTGGGCGTCTTATCCATGATCTCGCGGAGCACGTCGTCGGTGCTGACGCCTTCCGCCTCGCCTTCGAAGTTCAACAATACGCGGTGCCGCATGGCGGGCAGGTACACCTTCTGCACATCCGAAAAGCTCGCGTTGAATCGCCCGTCGAGCATGGCGCGGAGCTTGGCCCCCAGCGTAAGCGCCTGGGCGGCGCGGGGGCTGACGCCCCAGCGGACATAGCGGTTGGTGGCGTCCACGGCGTAGGGGCCGTTCGGGTGCGAGGCCATCGCCAGCCGCACGGCGTAATCCTGCACGTGCGGGGCCATGACCACACGTTTGACCAGGTTCTGCGAACCGAGGATCTCCTGGCCGGTCATCACCTGTCTGATGTCCGGCTGGTGGCCGGTGGTGGTGCGGTCGAGGATCGTCTTGATTTCATCCCTGGACGAGTAGTTTACGACCAGCTTGAACATGAAACGATCCAACTGTGCTTCCGGCAGCGGATAGGTGCCTTCCTGTTCGATGGGGTTCTGCGTCGCCATGACGAAGAACGGCTCCTCCAGCCGGTAGGTCGTTCCGCCCACCGTCACCGAGTGCTCCTGCATGGCTTCCAGCACGGCCGACTGGGTCTTGGGCGTGGCCCGGTTGATCTCGTCGGCCAGCACGATCTGGGCGAAGATCGGCCCCTGCTGGAACTGGAAGTGCCGACGGCCGCTGTCCGGCTCTTCTATGAAGATGTTGGTGCCGATGATGTCGGCCGGCATCAGGTCGGGCGTGAACTGGACGCGGGAGAACTTGAGCTGCACCGCCTGGGAGAGCGTGCGGATCAGATACGTCTTGCCCAGCCCGGGCACGCCCTCCAGCAGTGCATGTCCGCCGGTGAAGAGGCAGGTCAGCACACCCTCGACGATCTCGTCATGGCCGACGATGGCCTTGCCGATCTCCTGTTTGAGGAGCAGGAACTTGTGTTTGAATTCCGCGGTGGCCTTTTCCACCGCCGGGTCGATGTTGGATGCCATATCAGTGCTCCGGTCGAGTGTCGTCCCGTTTCTGCCTTCGCCGCCGTGCTTCCAGCAGCTTCGACGTGGTTTCCGCTTCGTCCTTTTGTTTCGCGGCCGCTTCGGCGGCCTCTCTGGCCTGTTTTTCCTCTTCGGCCCGGCGGACGTCGCCCCTGGCGCCGCCGAGAGCTTCGTGGATGTCGCCAGCCGGGGCGGCGCCGGCCTTTTCGCCGACGTCGAACTTGATTCTCGCCCGTTCCTTCGGAGGTTCCTGCGGCTCGCGGGCGATACGGCGCACGTCCGTGGCGGCGGCGCGCTCGTCGCGGATCTCTTCGCGTTTGCCCTTGAGCTGGGTCAGCACGGCCGCGGTGCGTTCGCCGGAATCCGCCAGAATGGTCGCCCGATGGGTCAGAAACTCAAACAACGGCCGGATGTAGCGGAACCGGATCGTCCAGCCGACCAGTTCGGCCAGCAGCAGCGCTCCCAGTACGCCCCACGCGGTGGTGTGAATGATGTCCAGCCCGAACAGGAGAACGGCCAGCAGCACCAGTTCCACCGCGATCGACAGCGCCAGCCAGCTTGCCAGCCGGCGCACCGCCACGTCCAGCAGAAACAGCGGCAGCAGCAGCCATGACACCACGAACTCCCACGCCGGGCGGCGGGATTCGGAGGGGGGCAGATCGTGGCTGAACAGATCGTCGCGCTTCGGGTCCATCGTCAGCCAGCGGCCACCGCTGATCGACTGCACCTGCCGCAGGATCGCCTCGTTGGTGGCCAGATCGCGGTACTCCGGCGAGTAGGGCACGGTCAGGCCGGTCTGGATTGTGCCGCGGTGCTCGCCGCCCTCGAAGACCTGAAGCGTGCCCAGATACTGCCCCATCTTGTCCACCTCGAACTCGGCTTCGTAGTGGCCCGGCCCGGTCTGGGTGAACTGGAGCGGCAGCGTGGTCTTGTCCGGCTTGATCAGCGTGCTGCGGAACTGCAACGCGTTCAGGTAGTTGGCGTCCTTGTCCAGGGCGTCGACGACCACCCGCCCGCGGTCGCCTTCGATCCGCGTATAGGTGTCGAAGTTGGCCGGCGACTCCTGCCGCATGGTCCAGCGGACGATCTGCGCCCAGAGCTTGGCGTATTTGGGCCATTCGGTCCACGCCGCGCCCCAGCGCGGCCAGAAGCCGCTGGTGAACGCCACCGTCTTGCCCAGTTCATACTGCCAATGGGCCAGCACCGGATCATTGCCGTCGTCGGTAGCGCGGATCATGGGAAGCTGGACGTTGGGGCTTTCCTTGGGCGAGGTCAGCACCAGCCCCCCCAGCGGCGGGATGTCCTCATCAGGATCCAGGCCGGCCAGCAGGTCGCTCATCGCATGGAACACCTGAGGCTTGAACGCCTCCTCGATGATCAGCGGCCGGCGGATGACCTTCGACTCCTTGACGAAGATCTGCGGCAGTTGCTTGGGGTTCCTGGGAGCGTAGAACTTGCCGCCGGTGGCCTCGGCGATCTGCCGCATCGGCCCCTGCATCACGTGCGCCCCCCAGCCGATGCCGATCGTGCTTATGGTGATGCCGGCGGCCTTGTAGTCATTGAGCAGGCCGCTGGGCGGCGGGCTGGGGTCGCCGTCGCTGATGACGATCACGTGCCTCTGAGCGGCGTCGGTCTGCTGCAGCGACTTCAGCGCCATCTGCATGGTCTGGGCGAAGTCGGGCATGTCGCCGATCTGCATCCGGTCGATGCGGGCCTTGACCGCTGCTTTGTTGGTGGCGATCTGCAGCGGCACCTCCCAGCTCACGCCGCCCGGCGTCCAACTGTAGGCCAGCACGCCGATGTAGTCGCGCGAGGAGATGGTGTCCACGCTCTTTTTCGCCATCTCCTTGCCCCAGTAGTTGCCGCGCGGGATCTCGCAACTGTGGCTGATGATGACCAGCGCCCCGCGCGGGATGACCCGCTTGTGCTTGATCTCGAAATCGACCGGCATGACCTCTTCGATGGGCGTGCCGATCCAGCCGCCGGCGCCGAAGCCCTCGTCGCCGCCGGTCATGATGAGGCCGCCGCCCAGGTCCTTCACCGACGAAGCCAGGTCGGCGAGCTGCTCATCCGAGAACATCGACGCCGGTACGTTCGCCAGGATGACGCTGGAATAGGACTGCAACTCCACCAGGTCGAGCGGTGTAGTGGCGGCGTCGCGCAGGTCGACGTTGATGTTCTCGCCCAGCAGGGCGTCCGCCAGCGGGGCGTCGAACGACGGCTCGGCGCTGAGCAGCAGCACGCGGCTCTTGCCGGCCACGAAGGTGAACGCGTTGGCCGTGTTGTTGAGACCGACGGCGTCCAGCGACTCATCGTCCGGCCGAAACGCCGCCCGGAACCGCTGCGGGCCGGTCGTCCGCACCGGCAGCTTCATGAAAAACGTGTTAGAGCCGGGCGTCAGCGACACGCGGGCGGCGTCCGCGGGCAGGTCGATCAGTTCACCGTTCTGGTAGATCTCGATGGTGCCGGTGGTGGGCCGCGACGTGTTCAGCACCATGCGAATCGGCAGTTGTTCGCCCTCTTCCGCGTGGGTGGGGGCGATCATCCGGTCGAAGTAGACGTCGTTGCGGTGCTTGTACCACAGCGGCACGACGTCGATGGGGATGCCGTTGGCCTGCGCCCGCCGCGCCTCGGTCAGCACGTCGCCCAGGTTCTCGTTGCCGTCGGACAGCAGCACGATGCGCTTGGTGGTGTCGGCCGGGAACATCGCCATCGCCAGGCCAACCGCGCCCGCAATGTTGGTGCGGTCGTCCTCCGTGATGGGGGGCAACCGCCCCTGCTCCAGGTGATACCCCCCTTTCATGGGCAGTTGCTGCAAGTAGGCGTTGCGGGCGAAGTCGATCATGCCGACGCGGTCTTCGGGCGGCGCGTCCCGGGTGGCGTCGTGCAGGTACTGCTCGACGGCGTCGTGCAGTTGCTGGGTGCTGTAGGAGCGGTCCATGACCAGCATGACCGTCAGGTCGTCGTTGCGGCGGACGTATTGCACCTCCGCCAGGCAGGTGGCGATGAGCAGGATCAGCACGCTTCGCGCCGTTACGGCCGCGACCCGCCGCACCGGGTCGAGGCCCGCCAGGCTCCGGATCGACATCAGCACGATCGCCGGCGCCAGCAGGGCCAGCCACAGCCACGCCGGCTTCTCGAACGAGAACGGAAGTGTCAGCGCTAACACCGTCATGGGCGAACGATCTGAATCCGGCTGTTCAGTGAATCCACGACGTAGACGTTGCCGCCCGGCCCGTACGCTGCGCCCCACGGCGTCCACAGCCGGCCCGGCTCCCGACCGTGGCCTCCCCACGTCCGCAGGGACCGCCCGGATCGATCGAACCACTGTAACCGATTGCCGCCGTATTCGCACACCATCACCGACGCGCCGTCAGGGGCGACGTTGATGTCGTACGGGTAGCGGAGCTGGCCCGGTCCGTCGCCCATCTCCCCGAACGTCCCCACGACCCGTCCCTGGGTGTCGAACCGCACGATCCGGTGGTTGCAGGCGTCGGCCACCCAGATGACGTCGTCGCCATCCACGTCGATCGCGGCCGGACGGCGGAGCCGCTGGCCGTCGATGGGCTCTTCGCCGATGGCGCGCACGAACGTCAGATCCGGCGCCCACTGGGTCAGCCGGTCGTTGCCCTGGTATTCGCTGACGTAGATGAAACCTTCGCTGTCGAAGTCCACGTCCGTCGGAAGTTGCACCTGCCCGTCGCCGTTGCCCTGCTCGCCGAACTGTCCCAGCAGCCGGCCGTCGCGGTCATAGATCATGACGCGGTGATAGTGGGTATCGGCGACGAAGAGCCTCCCGTCCGGGTGGACGGCGATGCCCACCGGTTTGCCAGTCTGCGTCTGGGGCATCTTCCAGCCCGTCTCGAACTCGCCCCGGGCCGAGAACCGCTGGATGCGTCCGCTCTTGTCCACGACGAAGACCGCCCCGTCCGGCTCGGCCGTGATCGCCCGCGGATAGCTAAACTCCCCGTTGCCCAGCCCGACGCCGCCGAAGATGCCGATCACGCCGTTGTCCGTGATCGGAGGCGGGTCGCAGCCGAGAAGGGCCCACGCAGGGAGGATGGCGAAGATGAGCGACAGCCTGTTTCTCATGATCGTGTAGTCTTCGGTCGTGCGCTTACCCGTACCTGCCTCGGGCCTCGCCGCCCGGGACATCAGGCCATGTTCGATGACCTCTCTCGATCACTGTCCACCAAGCTGCGACACGAACATGACCAAAGTGACGCATCGCGCCGTCATTCTGAGACCGCCCCCGGCAGCCTCAGAATGACAGCGCATGATTCGGTTGCAACTTCGGGCAAGGTCATTCAGTCTCCTGTCAGCAGTCGGAGCAGCCAACTCGCTGTGCTCCACAGGCCGGCGCAGAAGATCGCCAACCCAACGGTCACGAACGCGATGCCGGCCACCGTTCCCGAGCGCGTCGTACCCCCGCTGGGTGGCTTGGTCCGCACGCCTTTCCCTCCCAGCAGGATCGCCTCCTGCAACCCGAACTGCCTGAGACGATCGGCCGCCGCGTCCGGGTAGGATTCGAGGCTCGCCAGACGAACGCCGCGCGGCAGTTGAGAAACGACGTGCCACGGACCGCCGCCGACGCGGTCCAGAAAGACCGAGATGGCGGCGTCGACGTCTTCGCCCCGGGCGCTCGACGCGAGCCAGAACCGGCCGGCCTCGAATGGGTCATGCATGTCAAGGCAGAGCTGCCCCAATCTGTTCAGAACCTCTGGATCATATCCCTGCGTATCGAGGTACGACATCAAACGGATCCGTGCCATTCCGAAATCGCCGCGCTCAATGTCCGTCTTCACGCGATCCAGCGCTGACATCCGTAAACCAACCCTTGATCGAAGCGGGGCGACGGTCCCGCGTCGGAGACGCTCGTCCCTCACGTGATTATTCGCTGATCGCCATATGCTACGCGCGTCGCACCATCCACACTGCCAGCAGGCATCCGGGCAACGCCGCAAGAAGGAGCCACAAGCTGATTGAGATGAGCAGGCCGTCCTCGAACCGGTGCATCGCCTCGACCAACAGCAGCGAGATCATCCGCACCGATGATACCTGAACCAGCGTGGCGGTGGCCACGTCCGACACACTCAGCGCCGCGATCGCCAGCATCGCGCACGCCAGCGCCGGCCACTGACCCGCCAGCCGGACCTGCCACAGCGTTCGCGGCCAGGACGCGCCGTCCACCGCCGCCTGCTCATCCAGCTCGCGGTCGCGCAGCATGGCGGCCGCCCCGACGGCCAGAAACGCGATCCACCCGTACCGCGCCGCCAGCCCCGCCGCCGTCATCCAGGCCACGTCGTTCCAGGGCCGCAGCCGCAGGCGCCCGCCCGGCAGCCACGTCTCCAGATCGACGTACACTCCATACACGGCCGCGCCGACCAGCGCCGCGGGAACGATGCCGTATAACAACGCGACGACCAGCCCCACACGCCACGCCCGCCGCACGATCGCCGACGTACACGCCGCAACGACCGCGAGCAGCCCCGCCGCCAGGCAGATCGCGACGCTGCCCAGGAAGTCGCCCCTGTGGACCTGCCATGCCTCGCGCCACACCGTCCATGAGCCGATCCGCCAGACCAGGCCGCCGATCGGCAGGGCGAAGGACGCGACGAAGATCGAAGCCGCCGCCACCAACCAGCCGCGCGAAGCCGGACGCGACGTTGCGGCGCTCCACTCCGCCGAGTCCTGCCGAGACCGGCGCATCACGTGCCACCCCCCGAGAGCGACCATCGCCACCACCACGATCAACGGGAGCGCGTGGCGGACGGTCTGGCTCGGATGCGTGGTTTCCGTCGTCCACAGGAGAAGTTCAGTGGCATAGACCCGCACGCCCCATGCGTGCGGCACGACGTAGTTGCCCACGGTGAGCGTAAACAGGATCAGCGCGGCCGCGACCAGAGGCCGCGCCAGCGTGCCGATGCCGACGTGGATGAACGCCCGCACGGGCGAGGCGTCCAGCAGTGCCGCCTCGAACGCCGCCCGGCCGTGCCGGCGCCAGGCGGCGCCGAGCATCATGGCCGGAATCGGCCACAGCCACGCCGCCCAGATGAGCGTACACGCTGCCACTCCGCCAGCGCCGCCCACCCCGCGGGCATCGAGCATCCGCTGCCAGCCGAAAGAGTAGACCATCGGCGACGTGACGCACACCAGCGCCATCGCGGCCGCCACTGCCGGCGCCGCCCACCGGCCCCCCGCCGCCGACGCCCAGACGGCCGCCGCCGGGACGCTGACCATCAGTGCAAGCGCCGTGGCGGTGGCCGCCATCCACACGCTCATGCCCAGCAGCCGCGCTGCCGTCGCGCTGACCACGCCTGGTACGCCCTCGGCGCCTGCGCCGACGACAGCGCCGGCGACCGGGGCGGGCGGCCCATCGCTGATGACGTCGCCGACCAGCACCATCCCCGGCAGCACCCAGAGGATGGCGAACAGCGTTACACCAAGGACGGCCGCCGATCGTGACAATGCAAGTCCACTCGCTCCAGAGGACGCCCTGCTGCTGATCGTAGCGCCGAGCCCTCAATGTCGATCCGAACCGCGTACGTGACGGTGGTGGTTCGGACCGGTGTGCCCCGCAAGCTGGCCGCGCTGCTACTTCGTCCACTGGTCCAGCCAGGCCAGCACCGTCTCGTGCCACAGGACGCTGTTGGCAGGCTTGAGGACCCAGTGGTTCTCGTCCGGAAAATAGACCAACCGGCTGGGAACGCCACGGCGCTGAAGGGCGGTGAAGGTCGCGATCCCCTGAGTGGCGACCACGCGGAAGTCGCGCTCGGAGTGGATCACCAGCATGGGCGTCTTCCACTTCGCCACGTGGTTGATCGGGTTATAGCGCTCGTAGGGCGCGGCGTCCTCGTAGGGAGGGCCGCCGAACTCCCACTCCGGGAACCACAGTTCCTCCGTGTCATAGTACGCCATGCGCTCGCAAAGGTTCCCGTCGTGGTTCACCAGACAGCGAAAGCGGTCGGGCCAGTTGCCGGCGATCCAGTTGATCATGTAGCCGCCGTAGGACGCCCCCAGGGCGGCGACGCGGTCGCCGTCCATCCACGGGTAACGCTTCAGGGCCGCCTCCAGTCCGCGCTGCAGGTCGATGAAGGGGGCGTCGCCCCACCGGCCGCTGATGGCGTCGGTGAAGGCCTGGCCGTAGCCGGTCGAGCCGTGGAAATCCACCATGACCACGGCGTAGCCGGCGCCGGCGTAGACCTGCGGGTTCCAGCGATAATGGAAGTCATTGCCGAACGAGCCCTGCGGACCGCCGTGGACCATGAACGCCACCGGATACCGGCGCGACTCCTGCAAATCCGCGGGGCGCACGACGTAGGCGTAGACGGTCTCATCCTGCCAGCCCTGGAAGGTGAACTGCTCCGGTTCGCCGACGCGCACCCTCGCCAGCCGCGCGGCGTTGACGTTCGTCAGCGGTTTCGGTTCTCCGCCCCCCCCGGGAACGGCGTGCAGTTCGGCCGGGCCGTTCAGGTGGCAGCGGCAGAACACCACGCTCGACCCCGCCACCGCCGGAGCGGTGTTGCGCCCCTCGCGCACCACCTCGCGGGCGGCGCCGGTGTCGGCATCCACCGCGAACAGCGCGTGCTGGCCCAGGTGGTCCGCGGTGGTGTAGGTGCACGTGCCGTCCGTCGACCACACGATCGTCGTGGGCGAGCGGTCCCACGCCTCGGTGGTGCAGAGCTGGGTGCGATGGGGCCACGCGACGATGACGATGCGCCATCGGTCCGCCTCGAAGCCGGGGCGGCGCATCGCCAGGTAGGCGAGCTTCGATCCGTCGGGCGAGAACACCGGGCAGGTCATGGACGCCCCGTTGCTCTCGATGCAGATGTGCGGGGCGGCCGAGGCGTCCGCCGGGGCCAGGAAAAGATCGAACCGCGTCGACCAGGCCTCCTCGCGGCCCACGTTGCGGGCGACGAACAGCACGTGGCGTCCGTCCGGCGTGAAGGTGTATTCCTCCGCCCCGCCGAAGGGCTTGGACGGCACGTCGGCGTCCTCGTCCTTCATGATGTCCACGGCCGCGCCGCCGGCGGCGGGCATGACGAACAGGTGCGATCGAGTGCCGTCGCGCCAGGTGTCCCAGTGGCGGATGAAGAGCCGGTCATAGATGCGGCCGCTGGCTTTTTTCTTCTCGCGGGCCTCGAGTTCGTCTTTCGTCTCTTCCGGCGTGCCGCCGGGAATGACCTCCATGGAGAGCGCAATGCGCTTTCCATCCGGGCTGACAACGAACGAGCCGACGTCGCGGGCCAGCCTGGAGACCTGCTGCGCCTCGCCGCCGTCGATCGGCAGTTTCCAGATCTGTGACGAGCCGGACCGCGCCGACAGGAAGTAGATCGAGCTGCCGTCCGGCGACCAGCGGGCATGGCTGCTGCCGGCCTCGTGCGAGGTCAGCCGCCGCGGCGCGGGCGGGGTCGCCCCGGACGCCGCGGCGGGGGCCAGCCAAAGGTCGCTACAGCCCTTGTTTTCCGCGATGTCATAGACTTTCTTCTCGAAAACGACCCAGCGGCCGTTGGGGGAGACGCGCGGGTCGCTGTTGCGCTCCATCGCCCACAGGTCGTGTACGTTGAACGGGTGCGTTTCGTTGGACATGGCGTCACTCTCTGCGCGGCTCGCCGCCCGACGACGGCGTCAGGAGCGGCTCGATGGCCCATTCTTGACGGGTGCCGGGGGCCGTCAACCCGAGAAACCCGATCGGACTCCGATCTCCGGGCGGTGGCACGCGCCGTGCATGGCCTTTCGCGGGCCGGCGACCGCGGCGGATCCGCGGCCGCACGTCCGCCTTGCGCCGCCGGCAGCCGCACCCGGACGGAGCATACACGTCCGACGCGGCGGACGGATGTCGCCCGGGGTCCGATCCTGGAGCATCATCGAACGTCGCCCCTGCGCCGTTTCACCATCAGAGGGAGCACAGAATGACGGAACCCCAAGCCGTGGCGACATGCCTCAACCCGGTCGACTCCCTCGAGGCGCTGATGGGGGTCACGCCGCTGCTGGAGATCCGGCTGCGCTATCGCGGCCGTGTCCGCCGGCTTTACGCCAAGTATGAGTTGATGAACATGACCGGCAGCATCAAGGACCGCATGGCCGTCCACATCCTGCGGCGGGCGTACGAGTGCGGCGACATCCGGCCCGGCGACACCATCGTCGAGGCCTCCAGCGGCAATACCGGCATCTCCTTCGCCGCCATCGGCCGGGCCCTGGGCCACCCGGTCCGAATCTACATGCCGAACTGGATGAGCCGCGAACGCGTCCAGCTCATCGAGAGCCTCGGCGCCACCGTCGTGCCGGTGTCCGCCGACGCCGGCGGCTTCTGCGGCGCTATCGCCATGGCTCAGCAGTTCGCCGAAGAGCATGAGCGGGTCTTCCTGCCGCACCAGTTCACGCACCCGGCCAACGTCGAGGCCCATCGGACGAGCACCGGCCCCGAGATCAAGGCGCAGCTCGCCCTGTTCGACCGCCAGGCGGACGCCTTCGTCGCCGGGGTGGGCACGGGGGGGACGGTGATGGGCGTAGGGCAGTATCTACGCCAGGGCGGTCGTCCCGTCCGCGTCCACCCGCTGGAGCCGGCCAACTCGCCGACGCTGCGGACCGGGCACAAGGTGGGCAGGCACCGCATTCAGGGGATATCCGACGAGTTCATTCCTTCGATCGTCGATCTGGAGCAGCTCGACGCCGTGGTGGACGTCTGGGACGGAGACGCGATCCTGATGGCGCAGTCGCTGTGCCGTCGGCTGGGGCTGGCCGTGGGCATCTCGTCCGGCGCCAACGTCGTCGGGGCGATCCGCGTGCTGGACGAACTGGGCGACGACGCGACGGTCGTCACCGTTCTGCCGGATTCCAACAAGAAATACCTCTCCACCGACCTGTGTCATGAAGAACCCGTCCGCGACGACTACATCACGCCGCAGGTGGAACTGCTGCCGTTCAGGGCGGTGAGGTGACCCGACGTCGCGTACTTCGAGAACGAAAGCGGCGGCGAGGCGCGAACCCCGCCGTCGCTTCGAATTCACGGCACGAAAAAATACGGCTCTCGGCGGATCAGCCGCAGCTCTTCACCTTGCCCTTGATCTTGCAGATGCCATTGCCGCCGCGCGGGCAGGCGATGGTGGTCTTAAGCTTCTTGGCGCAGTCCTTCACGTCTTCGCACTCGGAGTCGGTGCGGAAATCGCTGCCCTTCTCGGGGCAGTTCTCACAGCCGCGCTTCGACTTGCTCTTCTTGACGGTGTAGACGCAGCCGCCCGGAGAGAACTGAAACTCGCCGCCCCAGACGTTGCCGCTGACACCGGCCACGTTGTGGGACTGCAGCAACTGGCCGGACTTGGAGTACTGCTGGATGAGGTCGCCGCCGCGGTACATCCAGAAGGTGTCGTCGGCGGCATCGTAGGCCAGGCCGGCGCTGCGGCCGCCGCCGGGAATCGTAAACCGCTGCAGGACGTTGCCGCTCCTGTCAAGCTGGGCCAGCACGTTGTTGCGCCCCGTGATCCAGAACGTGTCATCGGTCGGATCGTAGGTGAGGGCGTCCCACTGCTCACCGGGCGGACAGTTGAACAGGAGCGTAGGGTTCGTCCAGTTCAGGTCGAACCGGCAGACCGGCCGATTCCCCGTGTACTGGATGGCGTACGCGAACTGGCCGTCCGTGGTGCCGTCGAGCCAAGACGCCCCGCAGCCGTCCACCCAGGGATAGTGCTCGCCGGTCATCTGCCCATCGAGCGCGTACTCCGTGCCCACGTCGCCCGGCCGATAGCCGTACGTCCGCACCGTGTCGATGACCGTCAACGGGATCTCCAGATCGCCGTCCACGTTCCACTCGCGGACCACCTGGCCGTTCTGGATCACCCACATGTGGCCGGACTCCGCCCGTAGCAGGTAATACTCGCTGGTCTGGGCCTGTGCCGGTTGCAGGCCCACCGCCATCGACAGGGGAACTGCCGCAATCAGTGCTCTTCGCATTTTTCGTCCTCCAGAAAGGCACGCCCGAGCAGCGGAACGCCCGCCATCCGCGACGTGACCACCGTTGCCGATCCTGTGAGCCGGGTGTGCAGCCGATTCCAGGGCTCCACAACCCGACAGGGTGCATTCTACCCGAAACAACCGCGGACTGGAAGCCTTCAGCGCGATCGCAGCCCCGCGATGGGCGCGTGACGGGGGCGAGGGATGTGCCGAAGGTGCTCTGCTCCGGGGAGCCGCGCAGCGGTGAGACGTGACGAAATTGCACTGCTCTGGAGGCGCGCCGCGGTGAGCTGTAACGAAGGTGTTCTGCTCTGGAGCCGCGAAGCGGCCGAAGGGCTGTAGCCGCGGGTGAAGCCCGTCTGCGGGCGTCACTGGCGGCTACAACAAAAAGGGCCGGCGGCGCCGTGCCACCGGCCCTTCGCTTGTCGTTAATCGTCACGGACGGCCGCCCGGCCGCCGCCGGCGTGGGCTACCCGCTTTCGCTGACGCAGCCCTCATAGGACGGACGGCCGCCCCCCTGGTTCTTCAGGCCGGTGCAGATGGTCGGGGCGGGCAGGGTGTCCTTCTGCCAGTCCTGGCCGCGCACGATGATGCAACGATAGAAGGACCAGCCCGGATAACCTTCGGTCGATCCCTTGATGCACGCGTAGTTTCCGATGGGGACGAACGACATCCGCTCCCAATAGTAGTGCCGGTAGTAGCCGTTCGCGTCGCGCGTCCCTTCGAGGAGGATCTTCTGGAAGGCCGCGTGGGCGTCCAGGAAGCCGCGGACGTAGGTCCAGTCATCCTGGTGCCACCCGCGCATCGTCTTGAGCGGCCCGATATCGATGCCGGGGAGAAAGTCACAGGTGTCCTCGCGGGCGGCCCAGGCCCACCGGCCGATGTTCTCCTCGTAGTAGAGCGTGCGGGCGGCGTTGGGCACCCGCGAGGCCGGACGCAGGTAGGGCGAGTTGCTCTTGAGTTCCGCCTGGCCGTTGCTCAGGCCGGTCAGGAAGACATTGGCGGCGTAGCTGTTTCCGAACCAGTCGAACGATGTCACGAACGCCGGATCGTTGACCCAATCCCGGCAATGCCCGCCGCGCGGCGGTCCGTCGTCGCCGGGACACATGTAGTCCTTCAGATCGAGCCGGGTATCGCGCATCTGCTTCTCCGGCGTGTCGAACTGATAGTCGGCGAAGTCGAACTTGTAGACGATCTTGTTGAGCGGGCGCGAGGCCGGTCCGAACCCACAACGGGTGCCGAACTTGCTGCTGATCGGGCTGTTCCCGCCGCCGCAGAAGTTGATCTGCCCGATGCCGGACTTTCCGCCCCACTCGTAGGCGCCGATGTAGGTGGGGTTCTCCGGATCCTGGTTGAAGTTGAGCGGGTGGATCGGGATGGCCCAGCCGCCCTCGTCCTCGGCCGCGTAGACGCGGCTGGCCGTACACAGGCCCTTCATGTTGGACATGCAGACGCTGCGCTTCGCCTGGTTGCGCGCCTTCTGCAACGAGGGCAAGAGAATGGATATCAGCAGCGCGATGATCGCGATGACCACCAGCAACTCGATCAGCGTGAACCCCCGCGATCGACGATTCCCGCGACCCGACGTGGACGTACCTGGCATGATTGATCTCCGGTCCAGACGTGAACTCCCGAAAGGCACCTACAGTCGACGGTGCGACGGCATCGAACGCCACCCCAGCCCGCCACGATATGAACTGCGGCGACGACTTGGCTCATTCTGGGGCGGCGTACAATTTCCGACAGCCCATTGTGCCCGATTGTGAAGATCACGTCAAGCCCCCGCCGGAAAAAGGTTTAACGCAGTTGCACAAAAGTGCGCCCCTTCCTTGACTCCACTGCCGGGCTGCGAGCAAGATCGCCCTCGTGAACGTAGCGACTCGCCAGTGGGCGTGCCTGTGCGGGATAGACGAAGCCGGGCTGGGACCGACGCTGGGGCCGCTGGTGATCGGCGCGGTTTCGCTGTGGATCCCTGTCGATGCCCTGGACGGCTGCGTCTGGGAGTTGCTGCGCCGCTCCGTCTGCCGGACGCCGCAGCGCGGCGGCGGACGCCTGGCGATCAGCGACAGCAAGCGGTTGTTCGGGCGGCAGCGCGGCCTGGCGGCTCTGGAGCGCCCGGTGCTGGCCGTGCTGGCCGCGTGGGGGCGTCCGGTCAGCACCTGGCGCGAACTGCTTTCCGTGCTGGCGCCGGCGGGCCTGGCGCCGGCGGAGCAGGTTCCCTGGTATCGAGGCGATTTCGCCCTCCCGCTGGACCCGCACACCGGCGACATGGGGACGCGGGCGACCCCGCTGACGCGTGATCTGGATGCCCATCACATCGCCATCCAGGCGATCGAATGCGAGGTACTGGACGCGGGCGAGTTCAACCGGCGGGTCCAGAGGTCGCGGAACAAGGCGTCCGTCGAAATGGACGCGGTGTTCCGCTTGATGGCGTCGGCGTTCGACCGTGCCGGGGGCCGGCCGGTGCGGCTGGTGAGCGACCGGCTGGGAGGCAGGACGCGCTATCGAGACGCGCTGCTGCGTTCGTTTCCTGAGTTCGCGCTGCAGATCGACGAGGAGGGGGAAGCGCGAAGCCGCTACACGCTCCGTGACGGCGACCGCGTCCGCCGCATCGAGTTCCACGCCGACGGCGAGCAGGTGTCGCTGCCGACGGCGCTGGCGAGCATGTGCTGTAAGTACGTCCGCGAGTGCTTCATGCACGCGTTCAACCGCTACTGGACCGCGCAGGTTCCCGGACTGACGCCCACGGCCGGATACTACACCGACGCTCAGCGATTCCTGCGCGAGACGGAATCGGCCCGTCGCCGCCTGGCCGTGCCCAACGATGAACTGATCCGGCAGCGGTGAAGATCAAACCGCCACGGGTAAGTCTCGGGTGCTGCACGAGAGCGAATCGCGGGCGGTCCGCCCCGGAGAACGTGCGGCCGCGATTGTGGACCGTTCACCCGCCACCCTGGCGACGGACCGCCGGTGCGTTTTCGCGAGCTGCCGGGTTTGCACGTCGGCCCGCGTCGCCAGATAATAGCGGACGATGATCCACACGAAGCTGGCATGGATTGCAGCCGCCTGCCTGATGGGGCTGGCTTCATCGGGATGCGCCACCGGCGGACCGTCGGCGCTGACCGCCACCGTTCACCGCTTCCCGGGCGTGGAGTCGTCCGTGGTGCTGGACCTGGCGGCGCTGGCGCTGGCGGAGCACGGGTTCGAGATCGACCGGCAGCGGAGCAGCGCCGACACGGTGGCGACCTACCCGATGGAATTGTCGCCGCACAGTGACGCCCCGGCGGTCGGCAGCGCGTTCCGAGGCGCCCGGCGGCGCAGCGTGGCGACGGCGCACGTCCGGCGGTCCGCGGGCACGGCGACCGCCTACTGCCGCGTCGAAATCCAGGAGCGATCCACCGATGCCGCCCGTTTTCACGCCGCCGAGCACGGTCTGACCGACGTGCCCTCCGACACCCCCATCGACCGGGAAGGCGCCACCACCGAGGAACAGAACACCGTGTGGCGCGTGGTCGGGCGGGACAAGCGGCGCGAGCGGGCGATCCTGGAGATGATCGCCGCGTTTCTGATGTCGGAGGCCGAAAACGACGCGCCCGCGTCCCCCCCTTGACCCTGCGCGCGAGGCGATCCTGATGATCCAGTGCGAAACCTGCGAGTTCTTCCGGCGCGGCGCCGACGGGCGGCCCCGGTTGCTGTGCGATCCCTTTTCGAATGTCAAGGAACCGGAGTGCCTGCAGAAGTGGCAGTTCGTCCAACTGGAGACGATGGTCCGCTACTACGAGGCGACGCTGGAGATGTACCGGCGGCTGGCGCCCATGCAGGAGAAGATGTTCAAGCACATCGAGCGCGAGATCGAGGACGTCGAATCGGCGGACGAGTGGAAGCTGGGCTACCTTGACGACGAGGACGATGAGGATCCGCCCTCGCGCTGACCGGCCGCGGGCGGTCGACCCGCCACGGGCTGCTCAACGCCCGCGCCGGCTCAGGACGCCGGCGCCGCCGTCAGCGCGTCGTACGCTGCCCGGATCACCGGGTCCTCGAGGGGGTCGCGGAAGATGCTGTGTTCTTCGGGAAGGGCAGCCGGGCTCACCTCGATGTCCGGCCACACCCCCCATTCGGGCGTCCGTTCATTCTCGGCGGTGCGGTGGATGATCCGTCCGTTCGGCAGGCGGTAATAGGCGACGGTCAGCTTGATCGCCGAGCGGCCGTCGGAGAGCGGAATCAGGTGCTGGACGCTGCCCTTGCCGAACGAGCGTGATCCCACGACCACCGCCCGCCCGTGGGCTTGCAGAGCGCCGGCCACGATCTCGGCGGCACTGGCGGATCCCCCGTCCATAAGCACGGCCAGCGGCGTGCGCGTGTCCGTGCCGGGCGCGGTCGCCTCGTAGGAGGTCACGACCCGCCGACGGGTGACCGTCTGCAGGATCAGACCCCTGTCGATGAACCGGTCGACCATCCGGACCGCCTCGTGCATCAACCCGCCGGGATTGGCGCGCAGGTCGAGTACCAATCCATCGACGTCTGGGCCGAATTCGGCCAGCACGGCATCGAAGTCGCGGGTGGTAATCTCGTTGAAGTCGGTGATCCGCACGTACCGGATCCGGCCGCGCTCGCCCAGCACGTGGGTCGCGCGCCCATCGCCGCCTTCCCAGCCGCGCACGGTCCGAATGCTGACCGGTCCGCGCGGGATGACGAACTCGCGCGGTTCGATCTCGCCGGCCCGGCGGATGCGGAGCGTCACGTCGGTGCGGCGCTGGCCGACCATGCACTTGTCGATCTCCAACATGGTCATCGACTGGGCCTCCCGCCCGTCGATGCTGACGATCACGTCTGCCGTCCGCAGGCCGGCGCGGTCGGCCGGGCTGTCGTCGATGGGGGCGATGATGGTGGGTTCGCCGAAGCGCATGCCGACCTCGATGCCGATGCCGACGTACTCGCCCTGCGTGTGCCGGTCGAGCCACTCGCGCTGGTCCGCGGTAACGTAGGCGCAGTAGGGGTCGAGCCGGCGCAACATGCCGCGGACGGCCCCTTCCGCCAGGTCGGCGTCCGGGGCGTCGTGGACGTACTGCTGCTTGATGAGGGCGTTGGCCTCCAGCAGCACGCGGTAGGTCCTGTGGACCGCGTCCTCGTCCGCCATGAACTGCGGCAGGCGCCAGAACATCATGGCGATGACGGTGAATACCGCGACCCAGACGATCGTGCGTTGCGACATCGGTTCGCGTTTCCCTCGGCGAGCCGCCGGCCCGAGCCGTCGGCATTCCGCCGGCGCGGGCGCGCAGGGTCACCGCGGGTTTCATCGACCGCGGTGGCGGCAGGGCTGAGGCGGCGGTGGCGGCAATGCTGCGGCAGCGGTCTACGGGCGATAATCCGCGGGCCCACGGCTCCCAGCGCTTGCCGCGTCCGTACTCGATGCGTAGGCTTCGACCGAGGCCGTATGTCGAAGGTCGAAAGCCGAAGGTCGAAGGTCAAAGGTCAAAGGTCGAAGGTCGAGGGTCGAGTGACGAACGTCGAATGATGAATTGCGGAGGGTCTCCCGTCTTCATTCGTTATTCGCCATTCGACGCTCGCCATTCCGGGGATGCCGCGCAGGAGGATGCCCAAAGACCGCTGGTACGCCGACGGACTGAAGTTCACCTGCACGCAGTGTGGCAACTGCTGCAGCGGGGACCCGGGTTACGTCTGGGCGACGAAGGCGGAGATCGCCGCGATCGCGAAGTTCCTCGGCCGCGGCGACGGCTGGCTGGACGAGCGACACCTGCGCCGGGTGGGCTTTCGCTACAGCCTGACCGAAAAGCCCGACGGCGACTGCGTCTTTCTCGAGCGCCGTCCGGATGGCAGCACCGGCTGCCGCATCTACCCCGTGCGGCCGGTCCAGTGCCGCACGTGGCCCTTCTGGCCGGAACTGCTGCACAGCCGCGACGCCTGGGAGCGGGCCAAACGCAAGTGCCCGGGCATGGACCAGGGGCGACACTACGATTTCGTCCAGATCGAAACGATCCGGCGGATGCGCTGAAAAGACAAGGGATTCAGAAGGTCACCCGCGGCAGGCCACCTGGATGGGCGGCTTGCAGTATTGCGGGTCCTCCAGCGAGACGACGTGCTCGCCACCCTGGCAGCAGTGCGTCAGCCTGGCCTTCCGGCCGTCAACGACGACCTCGCGCCGCTGTCCGTCGATCGCGAACGTGACGCTCTGGCCGGCGTAGCGGCGGTCGAGGAACGCCAGCCTGGCCGTAATGCGATTCGACCGATGGCACCGCGCCTTGAACCTGGACACCGCGTCGCACCGTTCGCCCACCGCAACGATCTTCAGGATCTGCCCGCCACGGTCGCAGAGGTATAGCTCACCCTGGGCGTCCTCCCCGAATGAATACACGCGTTCGAGCGTGCCTTGCGGAAACGGCTGAAGCTCCTCGGTGCGCTCGGCGAACTCGGACAGCGCACGGCCGTCATAGCGGAACGACCAGACCCGGCCGCACAGATCGCCGAAAAAGTACGTCCCGCGCAGTGCGGGAATCTCCGCGCCGCGATAGACGTAGCCGCCGATGACGGCGGCCGTGCAGCCCGGGATGTCGCGGGCGTACTCGAAGATCGGCCGGGTGAACGTCTCGGCGTCGCAGGGCTTGCAGTAGGGGCGTTCGTGGCAGAACGTCCCTTCCAGGCATGGCCAGCCATAGTTCTCGCCGCCGCGGCTTGCGGCCGGCTGAAAGCAGATCTCCTCGCGCTGCCCGCCGCCCACGTCGGCGAGGTACAGGTCTCCCGTGAGCCGGTCGAAGCTGCACCGGTATGGGTTGCGCAGGCCCACGGCCCACACCTCGTCGCGACCGGGACGGCCGACGTAGGGGTTGTCCGGCGGAATGGCGTAGTTGGCCGCCGGATCGCCGGGGAAGTCATCGCCGTTCACGTCGATCCGCAGCACTTTGCCCAGCAGAAACTCGGGATCCTGGACCTGCTCCCGCCGGTTGGCGGCGCCGCCGTCGCCCAGCGGGACGTAGAGCAGTCCGTCCGGTCCGAAGCCCAGCCATCCTGCGTTGTGGTTCCGCGCCGGCTGCTCGATCGAGATGACGGGCAGCGCGCTATCCGGGTCCGCGACGTTCGGATCCTCCGGCAAGACTCTGTAGCGCTCGACCAGCGTCCAGCCGTCGGAGGCGCGGGTGTAGTTGACGTAGAGAAGTCCGTTGCGGGCGTAATCAGGGTGAAACGCCAGCCCCAGCAGACCGCGTTCGCCGTCTTTTGCGACTTTCGGTTCGATGTCCAGGAACGGCCGCGGCAGCACCGTGCCCTGCTCGATGATCCGAATCCTCCCGAACCGCTCGACGACGAAGAGGCGCGATGCGTCGGCCGGCGGCGAGGTCAAGAACAGGGGCGAATCGAATCCGTCCGCGATGACGATCGTGGTGAGGCGCGGCCGCGCCTGCACGGCCCTCGCATCCTGCCCGGACATCGCGACGTGCGCGGCGTACCCGGCCTGCCCGACCTGCCCGGCCTGAGCGGCCTGCCCGGACTGCCCGGCCTGAACGATGACCCACGTTAAGGCGCCCACTACAGAACCGTCGAGCAGGGAACAGACGATGCGCGATCTGTGTCTGGTTCGCACAACACGCCTCCAACTTGTCTGGTTCGCGCACGATTCCGACTTGCCGGCAAAGGAGCAGGCTCGCCGCGCGGCCGGGCTGCCAGGCTGCCTCATCTATCCGGCGGACGATTCCCCGGGAGTGTACACCGTCCCGAAACTGCTGTCACATCCGGGGCCCCGCCGTTCATGGTGGGCGGTATGGGAAGCACACCGGTTACAAACCGGTGCCACATTCGGATACCCTTTTCAACCGGTACCACACTGCACACCGGCTGGAAGCCGGCGCCACACTGCACACCGGCTGGAAGCCGGCGCCACTCTGCACACCGGCTGGAAGCCGGCGCCACTCTGCACACCGGTTACAAACCGGTGCCACATTCGGATGCCCTTTTCAAACCCGTGCCACACTGCGCACCGGCTGGAAACCGGCGCCACGCGGGACACCGGTTGCAAACCGGTGCCACACCGCACACCGGTTAACTCCGGTGCCACATTGTTCCCGGGCTGCGCTCATCCGCCGTTCGGCAGTCCGCCGTATCGCAACAGGCACGCCTGTTCGTACCAGTCCTGGCCCCAGTTGAGCCGGCCGTGGAGCATCAGCGCGCCTTCCAGGATCGGGGCGACGCGGACGGACCGTTCCAGAAAGGGGACCACCTCGTCCGGACCGTCGAAGAGCCACTCGATGGCGGAGTGTTCCTGCTGCTCTGCGCCACGGTCGAAGCGGGCCAGCACCTCGTCCCGCGTCAGCTTCAGCGTGGCGTCGAAGAGCACCTCCGGCTGCCGCAGCGACGCGTCGCGGACGATGCCGATGCAGGAAAGGTCGGACACCTCCTCCGCGACGATGGCCAACTCTTCGCACAACTCGCGCAGCGCCGCCAGAAAGGGGTCGTACCCGCCTGCCTCCAGCCGGTCCGGCTCTTCCAGCGCTCCGCCGAAGGTGTGGAGGTATCCCGGGTGATAGGCCACGCGGTCATTGCGCCGGCCGAAGAGCAGGTATCCGTCCGAGGTGATGGCCGTGCTGCTGACGCCGACGGGATCCGCCAGATAGGCTTCGCCGACCGCCCGCACCGCAGCCGCGTTGAAGAGGTTGGTCCCGACGAAATCCCGATAGCACGTCGGGCCGACCACCAGGTGCAGCCGCGCCGGCGTGGCCTCGAACCGGCTCAGGCGGCCCATCTGCCCGTTGTAGAGCATGCGGCCGGACCGGGCCGCTTGCGCCAGTTGCTCATCCCACGTGACGCGGATCAACTCGTCGATCTCCGCGTGGGCCGGCCGCAGCGCCAACACCCATTCAGTGGTCAACTGGCCGTACTTCCACCGCCCGAACGCAGCGACCTCGAAGGGCGCCGACCCGTCGTGGCGGTCCACCACGGCGAGCCAGCGGCGGGCCCGCAATTCGACCGCGCCGCGGTCGTGAAACGCGATGACGGTCAGGAGGACCAGGGCCAGCCCCGGCAATGAGAAGAGGACGCCGCTGAGCACGCAGTCGATGGCGGGCGGGCGGCCGACGGCGGGGGCATCGAGCGCGGCCAGGGCGGCCGCGGTGACGCCGAGCACGATCGACGCGCCCGCCACACGCAGCAGGCCGCGCCGTGCGTCATCGTTGCGGATCGGCCAGGCGTCCATGGAAGCAAACGCCATGACCGCCAGCACCGCCTGCCCCGCGGCCCCGCCGCCCACCGCCAGCAGCGACACGATGGTGGATGCCCGGAACTCGTCCACGTCGCGCAACAACGAAGCGGCCGCCAGGCCGGTGCCCACCACGATGACCGTGCTGACCAGCGCGACGCCTACGCGGTGACCCAACACCGCCCCGCGGGCCGCCTCACGCTGATAGACTGTCAGGAACTGCGGATCGAATGCCGCCCCA
This sequence comes from Phycisphaerales bacterium, assembly GCA_003597935.1. GTDB lineage: Bacteria > Planctomycetota > Phycisphaerae > UBA1845 > UBA1845 > SURF-32. The sequence goes on from QZJT01000062.1 coordinate 23,892, forward strand.
CACTCCGGACAGCGACCGGCGGTCAACCCCCTCAGGTTGTAGCCGCAGTCCGGACATTCACCGGCCGGTTCTGCGTCGATATGGGTTGAACGGACGGAAACAGGACGCGCAGGCGCTTCCGAGTTGTCGTGGTCCGGCGGCACACGGACCATTGTCGCCGGGCCGGTGCGAATCGCCAGCAGGCCGCAGCCGAAAAGCGCGGCCGGGGTGCGTAAACGTCACAGGATGGTCAGCACGATCAGGAGCGCGACCATGAGTATCACCACGGCCGCGATCCACCGCTGCCGGCGGCCAGACGCGCCGGGCGTGATCCACTGGCCGCAGATCGGACACTGGTCGGCGTCTTCGTACACGTCCGCGCCGCACGAAGGACAGGGCAGCACCTCCGCGTCGTCGTCAACGACGAGTGAGTCATCTTCGGCGAGTGCGTCGTCGGCGGCGAAACCGTCCTCTTCATCGCTGCGGGCTGGGTCGATTTCGGGCATGGTTGCACGTCGCGTGCTTCGGCGCGCGTTCTCCGGTCCGGCGGGCTGCGGCGCACACGCCCATGATCGTACGCTATCGTGAGCAACATGTCGACGCGGGCGGCGACTCACCGGGTGGGATTGAGCGCATGGTTCGATTCGGCCATACTGGCGCTATGGCGATTGATACGCCGAACACGCCTTGAACGGAGCCGGAGCCGAGCCATGTCGCAGAATGACCCATCGTGCAGCCTGGCGGACAGGCGCTGTGTGCCGTGCCGCGGCGGGGTCCCGCCGCTGACGCGGGATCAGATCAGGCCGTTGCTGGCCCAGCTCGACGACTGGCGCGTCGTCGATCAGCACCACCTGTCGAGAGAGTTCACTTTCCCCGACTTCGTCACGGCGCTGGCGTTCGTCAATCGCGTCGCCGCGCTGGCCGAGGAGCAGGGGCACCATCCGGACATCGCCCTGTCCGGGGGCCGCGTGCGTCTCGACATCTGGACGCACAAGATCGACGGACTGACGGAAAGCGACTTCATCCTGGCGGCTAAGATCGACGGGCTGCCGCGGATCGCGAAACGCGAATGACGGAGGTCGAAGGTCCAAGGTCGAAGGTCCAAGGTCCGAGGTCGAAGGTCGAAAGCCTGAGCGGGCTGCGGGGTTGAAGCCCGCGCCGGCGTTCCGCCACTGCCACGGGCACGATCGACGCTTGTCGCTGCAACGGCGGCAGGGTAAGCTCCCCGCTTTGGAGTCGGCGGCGGCGGGTCTTGCGGCCGGTCGTCCGACGGCTGAAACGCCTCCAACAGCCTCTTCGGGTCCCCATTCACGATCGCGTGGCGAGTGAGTCGGCCGAAGACGGCTGTGGATCGGGAGAATGACTGCGATGAATCTGAAGATATGGATGACGTCCCTGATGCTGGCCGGCGCAGCCGTCTGCCTGGCACAGGAAGGGGACAAGCCCGTCCAGGGCGGGGACAAACCCGCCGGACAGACGCCGACCGAGGCCACGCCGGCCCAGGACAAGCCGGCCGTCCCCGAGGGCGCCTCAGACGGCCTTTCGCCGCGGGTGAAGATGGAAACCTCGATGGGAGACATCGTCCTCGAACTCGACGGGCGCAAGGCGCCCATCTCCGTCCTCAACTTCGTCCGTTACGCCAACGAGAAGTTCTACGACGGGACGATCTTCCATCGAGTGATGGCGGAGTTCATGATCCAGGGCGGAGGCTTTACGCCCGAGATGGAGCAGAAGACCGACGGCCTGCACGACCCGATCAGCATCGAGTCCAAAAACGGCCTCAAGAACGTCCGGGGCACCATCGCGATGGCCCGCACTTCCGACCCGAACTCGGCCACGTCGCAGTTCTTCATCAACGTGGTGGACAACGCTTCCCTCGACTACCCCGGCCGCGACGGGTACGGTTACACCGTGTTCGGCAAAGTGATCGATGGGATGGACGTCGTCGACCAGATCCGCTACACGCCGGTCGAAAACCACCCCAAGCTGCGGATGGGCCCGGTGGCGCCGGTGGAGCCGGTCATCATCAAGTCCGTCTCGCTCATTTCGAAGTGCGACGAGGACGCCTTGAAGAAGGCGGTGGCCGCGGCCGCCGAGGCCGAGAAACTGGCCGCCGAGAACGCCGGCGCCGAGCGGCGCAAGCAGATGGACGAGTTCGCCAAGAAGATCGAGGCCGAACTGGACAAGAAGTTCACCCGCACCGAATCCGGGCTGATGTACCTGGACCTGAAGGTGGGCGAGGGCGAGTCGCCCAAGGCGACGGACAAAGTCTCGGTTCACTATACCGGCTGGCTGCTGGACGGCACCCAGTTCGACAGCTCGGTCGACAGCGGGCGTCCGGCGCAGTTCCCGCTCAACCGCGTGATCAAGGGCTGGACCGAAGGCGTCGGCGGCATGAAGGTGGGCGGCAAGCGCAAGCTCATCATCCCGCCGGACCTCGGCTACGGCGAGCGGGGCTTTGCGCCGGTGATCCCACCGAACGCCCCGCTGGTGTTCGACGTGGAATTGCTGGAGATCCTGGGCGAGTAGATGATCCAGCACGCGTCCAGCCTTCTCGCCGCGCCGCAGGCGCCGCCCGCGCCTTCGCGCTTCGTGCGGCTGGTCCGCACGTTCACCTTCGAGGCGGCCCATCGGCTGCCGCACGTGCCGCCGGGGCACAAGTGCGCCCGGCTGCACGGACACAGCTTCCGCGTCGAGCTGGTGTGCGAGGGCGAGGTGGACGAGGGGGTCGGCTGGCTGCTGGATTTCGCCGACATCAAGCGGGCGTTCGAGCCGACGCTGGCGCTGCTGGATCACGTGTATCTGAACGAAGTCGAGGGGCTGGAAAACCCGACCTCGGAAAACATCGCGGTGTGGATCTGGCGTCGGACGAAACCAGCGCTGCCCCAACTGGCGCAGATCAACGTGGCCGAGACCTGCAACGCCCGCTGCGAGTACCGCGGCTGAATCACCGCTCGCGATCACCCGCCGCCGTCGAGCCGCACGCCTGAAGCCCGCGCGGAGTAACCTGCGTGCTCTCGGCTGCCCATCGCGGAGGGTGATCCAGGCGAAAGAGCTGAACCGGCGGCGGCGGCGGGGCCGATCAGATAGATATGAAACGACGGGAAGTTGCGAACGTGGTTCCCGCACAATATGGGCCTGCGCATGTTTTCGGCGTGCCGCGGGTGGAGCGTGCGCGCAGGCGCGGGTCCGGCGGCAGGTGCGGGGCCGTGTACACGCGCGCACATCTGGCCGGCGTGTCCCTGATGGTCTTGCTGTTTGGCGCCGCCGCCGGCTGCGGACTCTTCGACCCTGCGTTCACCGCCTCCCTGGGCGGCGACACCGCCGGAACCCGCGGGTCGGTGCGCGTCCTGTTCATCAACAACACGCCCTTCCGGGCGCTGCTGACGGCCGGGATCTACGACCCGGCGGATCAGCACACCGAACCGGACTTCGTGCAGTTTTCGGCCGATCCGACGATCGGCACGCTGGCGGGCGACAGCCAGAGCCGCATCCTGACGCTCGACTGCGGCCGGCGGTTCGCCGTGGGCAGCCCGGGCCTGCTGGCGGCCATCGAACGGAACCTGCCGGACGCCGATCCGGACGCGGACGCCCTTCTGAACGGCGTCGGCTTCTCCGCCGCCGACGCGGACGATGACGACGCCGGCAGGCCCACTGAGGGGTCGGCGCCTACGGTCGAGTTCACCATCGGCGCCGATTTCACCTGCAACAGCCTGCTGATCGTGCGGCTGGAGATCGACGACTCCGGCCCTGCTCCCTTCGCGGTCGATTTCTCCTACATCCCCTCGGAGAGCACGCGGTGATGATCGCAGCGCGTCGGCTCAGCGCGCCGGCGTGGTGCCGAAGTTCCCTTCCGGGCGGCGTACCGTGGTCGCGGCCAGGCCGGAGAAGACGCGCGGCAGCGCTGTAACCGTCGTCCTGCGCCCGCCTGCCATCGCTTCCAGCGTATCGACGTCGCCGGTGGCGGCATACGCCAGCCCGGTGGTGGAATGACGCACCGCGAACGTCATGTCGGATTCGGAGACCGCGTAGGGTTTTACGAACTTGACCGCGCGGTCGAAGATGTCCTGCTTGAGCCACATGCCGGCGATGTTGGCCACGTTGGCGTACTCTCCGGGCAGGATCAGGCGCGACACCACGCGGTCGCCCGACAGCCGTTGCAGCGCCTCGACCAGCCCGTGCCGAGCCAGCGAAATCTGAAAACGACCGGTTTGCGCCTCGGACGCGAAGCGCCAGCCGTCCGTGCCCCGCTTGGCCATGGTGGCGACCGGGGAGGCCACCGTCAGGTTGGAGCGGAACCGTAGCTCGGTGGAGCCGCCGTGGACCGCCCCGTAGCGCAGATCGATGCGGATGGTCTGCTCGGAGGCGGAGCGGACGTACTGGTCGATGCGCACCAGCGACAGCCGCTCGATCTCGACGAAAGTCTCGCCGTCGAAGCTCAGTTGCACGAATCCGCGCAGGCCGGTCATGATCTGCACGTCGGCGCTGAGCATCATCCCGACCTCGACCGCCGTCCACCGGTCGCGCTCCAATGCCGAAGCGCCGGCCGGGCCGAACTCGGCCACGCCGCCGACCCCGATCACGAGGGCCTGCGCCGGCGCGGCCGGGGGTGCATCCAGCGACGGGCCAGGTGGAGCGTCCGTAGTGGATCCGTCTTGGGGTCGGGTCTCCTTCGGGGGGGGATCCGCAGCGGGCGGTTTGGTGGCATCCCTTTCGGCAGCGGGCGGTGCCGTGGCGGGCGGCTCGGTGGCGGGCGGTTCGGCCACGAGCGGCACGGCGGCGGGCCGTTGGGTGGCGGGCGGTTCGGTGGAGGGCGGCTCTGCGGCGGGCGGCTCCGCGCGATCCTGGCCGCGCAGCGGCGCGGGCGCCAGCAGCATCAGCCCGGCCAACGCCGCAGTCAGCACCCTTGCTCGCCCGCGCCCCGTCCTTTCGTTACCGAGTATCATGCGTCACTTCGTCTTCCAGCAGTGCAGCGGCCGATGCGCTCCCCTCGATTATACCGTCTCCAGATTCTCCTGGCCCTTGACTCCACCGAAACAGACGCCGCCGGTCACCGGGTCAGATACGCGCGGTAGCTGTGCTCGTCGAACCCGACCAGCAGCGTTTTTCCGCAACGCACCGTCGGCGCACGCAGGTTGCCGGTGGGGCCGAGCAGGTGACGCAACAGCTCGTCGTCGCCGGGCGGTTCGCGTTTCATGTCGAAGACGGTCACCTTGCGTCCGCGGGACACGACCAGTTTCGATGCCTCCCGGGCGAGCCTCAGCGCGTCGTCACGGCCCAGCTTCGCCTTTCCGGCGCTGACCGTTTCGGTGACCCGCACGCCTTCGTTCGCAAGAAACTCCTGCGATCTGCCGCACGACGCTCACCCGTGCCGATGGTAGTACCAGACCGGTCTCTTCGTTGCCATGTCCATCTCCAGGCCGCCGACCTTTCACCCGTGTGCGGCGGTTGCAGAGTCGCACGCCCGGCCCGCGCCAGTTCGGCAGCCGTGCGGCGCATCCGCCCGCCATGAATGGCAAGGCTCTGGCCGCGCCCGTTCGGCAGCCGTGCGGCGCATCCGCCGGCTATGAATGGCGGGGCTCTGGCCGCGCCCGTTCGGCAGCCGTGCGGCGCATCCGCCCGCCATGAATGGCGGGGCTCTGGCCGCGCCCGTTCGGCAGCGGCGCGAACACGAGCTACAATAGCAGCGGATCGCGACGGGTCGAGTCGCGGGCTGCGGAGCGTGCCTGTGCGGATCGGATTGTGTCCATACAGTCCATACAGTCCATACAGTCCATTCTGTCCATCGGAGCGTGGCGGTGCCCATGGGATTGTGGCTGGCGATGATGTTGTCGGGCGGAAGTGCTGATCCTCCGGCGCCCCAGGCGGAGGAGTGGGTCGGTGTGTACGTCGTTCACGCCAAAGACGCGCAGGAACTGAGATTGCACCTCCAGCGCGACGGCCGGTTTGAGTATCACCTCGCCGATCCGCCTGGGACGGGGAACATCCACACCGGGGGGAACGTCCACACCGGGGGGAACGTCCACACCGGGGGGAACGTCCACACCGGGGGGAACGTCCACACCGGGGGGCAGGTCCACGCCGGCCAGTGGTCCGCACGGGGCACGTTCATCAGGCTTTCGCCGGAGGGCGTGGACGATGAGTCCGGTTTTCCCGACGTCGTGGTCCGCTGGATGGGGGTTCGGTGGAGCGGGCGGCGCTATCTGGTCCCGGAAGGGCGGATCGTCGAGTTCTGCAACGCGATCAACCTGGGCGTGGAGCCTCGGCGCACGGCCGACGGCGGGTTCCCGCTGGCCGACGGCGACTGGGAGCGCCCGGCCTCAGGTACGCCCACGCTTCCGCCGGAATGGCGCGAATATCTGCTCGAAGCACCGCTGGCCGGCACGCTCACCGAATGGCTCGGCGAAGGTTACGCCCGCATGTGGTTCCGCGACGGTGGGCGGCTGCGCGGAGGGATGCGGTTCGTCATGTTCGACGCCACCCGCGAAACGCCGCGGACGGCAAGCGTCAAGATCCTCTGTCCGTGCGAAGGTCACGCCAAGGTGATGCCGGTGGCCGACTGGCGGCTCGAAGTCGCGTGGCGGCCGCGCGGAGCACAAGACGCTGGCGACCCTGGGCGCGGTGCGGAAGCCGAAGGCCAGGCGCCGTTCGATACGGCTGACCTGGAACTCGGCGACGTGGGCGTTGCGCCCGCGGCGATGCCTCCCCCCGCCGCAACGCCGCCCGTTAGGTATCTCGAGGAGATGGCGGCCTGGCCGCCGGAATATTCCCGGCCGGCGCCCCCGATGACACCGGCCGACCAGGAACGATTCGTGATCGAGTGGTCCGCGGCCGCGTCGAACGTCGAGCAGATCGTGGGAGCATCGCAGTTAAGCCGCCTGTCTCGCTGGGCTGCGGAGGAGACTCCGCAGGCCGACCTGCCACGGGGCTGGGCGGCAGGTCTGCGCCTGGATCCGACGCACGCCGACGCCCAGGGCCGGCGCGTGCTCTGGACGCACGAGACAGCGGCCGGTCCGAAGCTGCCGGCGCACGTGCCCATCGTCCATCGCCACGTCGTTGTGGCCGCGGTGTACGACATCGAGCGCCGCGTAATCGACGCGGTCTACGTGACGATACGGGGTTGGGCCGAGGAATGATCCCCCGGGGCGCATTCGCCTCTGAACGAGAACCGACCATCCGCCGGTCTCTCCGCGCGGGGTTCGCCGGCGGGCCGCGGTCTCATTTCCGCTCGCCGGCGCCGGCAGCATCGATGCGCGCCGTCACCCATTTGAAAACCAGCAGTGCGCCGAGTGCGACAAAGCCGACCAGAGTGAACGCCAGCCACAGATAGTGGGCGTGATCGTACTCCGGCGGCAGGGCGGCCTGGCCGGCTATGGCCGCTTCCCATTGAACGCGCGACGCCTCGCTGAGCGTCTTGGGATCCGGGCAGTACCACGACAGCAGGAAACCCGACGAGATGAATCCGAAAAACCAGGCGAAAAACGTGGTCAGATGCTGATAGCCCAGGTAAAGGCCGACTTCGCCTTTCGGCGCCTGCCGCGACGCGTATTCCAGGAACTTCGGCGACAGGAAGCACTCCGCCAGCCCTTGCAGACCGATCCCGACGCAGATGGCCAGAATCAGCGGATGGGCACGGATGAAGCCCAGGTCGATCGACGCGCCGCGTGACTCTTCGACCCAGTGGCCCACCGCGATGACCAGGGCGGTGAAGGGAATGATGAACAGGCCGATCCCGATCGCGTTTTCGGGCCGGAACTTGCGAATAAGGTGCGTGATCGGCACCACCAGCAGCACCACCACGAACGGGTTGATGTTGGCCAGCCACTCCGGCTTGTACCCCTTGCCCAGCATGCGTTCGATGTAGGTCGGCATGGAAGCGTAAAGCTGGCCCTGGATGGTCCAGAACCCCGCCACGATCAGGATCAATGCCAGGAACCTGAAGTTGCACAGCACCTTGCCGAGCCCGCGCACGGCTTCTTCGAACGTCTTCCCGACGCCCTCCGTGTCGACGTCGCGGTAGAGCAGCACGACCAGAAACAGGGCCAGCAGCGCCATGCCGGAGGCGTAGAAGTTGATGTACTGCAGGCCCAGGCGCTCGTTCAGGTCGCCGGCCAGGAACTTGCCGCCGAAGGCGCCGATGTTGACCACCATGTAGAACAGCGACATGGCCCGGGCGCGATGGTCCTCGTCGCTGCACTTGGCCACCGTCCCCGAGATGACCGGCTTGATGATCGCCCCGCCGCACATGATCAGCGCCAGGGCGAGCAGCGCGGACAGCTTGAGCTGCAGGGCGCCGAGCAGGCCGTAGCCGGCCGTCAGCAGCGCGAACGCGATGATCAGCGCGTTCTTGAAGCCGATACGGTCGGCCATGATCCCCATGAAGGTCGGCAACAGGTAGATCCCGGCGGCGAACATGCCCGTCACGACGCCCGTCTCCACGTCGGTGAATCCGATGTCGGCGTTCAGGTAGCGCGCCAGCGTGATGAACATGCCGTAGTAGGCAGCCCGCTCGCACAGCTCCGCGCCATTGGCGATCCAGAAGGTGCGCGGGAACCGCCAACTGAGCTTCACCGGCTGAATGAACGGTTCGGGTGTGGTCATCGGGGCTATCTCACGCCGGTTTCCGGCGCTCCCGCCAGGACGACCCGGTCAGGAGGCGGCCTATTGTGATACGCGATCCGAACCGCGACCGCAAAAAAGCGGTGCTCGTGACCGCGCGCCTTGCGACCTCCGGCCGTTGCCAACCGGGCCGTCCGCCGGTATCGGACGGGCACCGCGCCTGGGAGTGTCCGGACGCCTGGTGGGTCCCGCGGCCTTCAAAGCCGTTGAGGGGTCGTTAACGCGGCCCCTGGTGGGTTCGATTCCCATCCACTCCCGTCACGCCCCCCGCCGAATCGGAGGGGGGGGCGTGCCTGCTTGATCTGCGCGTGGCCGAGGTTAGAGTGGCGCCCATGGCCGAGCGTGCAGGGAGGCGCCGGCCGAGGGCGAACGGTTCGGAGCGATCGGCGCGACGCTTCAACGGAATCGCCTTCGGACGTCGTTCGGTGTGGGCCGATACTGGATCAGACGACGGCAGTCTGCCGTGTTCCCGCACGGGAGGCGCCGAGCGCGAAAGACGCTGATATAGCACTGATCCGGTGCAGATCCCCTCAGTTCGTGGGACGGCGCCGCGGTGCCGCTGCCGGCCTGCGACTAGAACTGCACCTCGGAAGGCATCCATCGATCTGTTCAACGAGCTGCCCGCCCGGGCAGCGCTGAGTGGAGGATGATCTCTGATGAGCCTAAGAACGACTTCACACGTCCAGTCCATCTGTCTTGCCCTGCTGGTTCCCATCGGCGGCGCCTTGCTGGTCGGCTGTCCCGGCTTCACGCCGGACGGTTCCGTGACCGTGCAAGGCACCGTCACGAACGCGCGCACGAGTGCCGGCGTGTCCGGGGCGACGGTCGCGGTGGATCCGCCGCCGGCCAGCGGCGAAGCGATCACCACCGACGAGAACGGCCGCTTCTCGGTGACGCTCTCGGCCGGCGTCCACACGTTCACGGTGACGGACCCGCGCTACGAAGAGGCCATGCGCACGGTCAATCTGGCCGCGGGACAGACGACGGTGGACTTCGCACTCGATCCGGCCGCGCCGGTCTACCTCACCACGTCCATGGAGGGCGACGCCGTGCCCGGCGGAAGTGTGACGCTGGGCGTCAGCGTGGAGGTGCTCGACGGCGAGACGACGGTGGAGGGCTATAGCTGGTCGCAGTCGAACAGCGTCGACGTGCAGATCACCGGCGCGACGACCGCCAACCCGACGGTGACGCTGCCGGCCGCGGCCGCTTACAAGACCGAACTGCTGACGGTAGCGTCCGAGCCGCCCATCAGCGAAGAGGACCTGCCGCCCAACGTGCCGCTGCCCGAAGAAGAGGAGTTCCCGGCCGGGATACAGAACCGCTTCTACCTCGTCGGCCTCAATCCATTCACCATCGAAGAGGCGGCGCTCGTGCAGATCTCCGTCGACGTTCAGACCTCCTCCGGCGTCTACTCCGAGTCGTTCGACATCCACACGCAGCTCGACTGGAAGCCGACCACCAGCCTGACCAACGTGCCGGTCGGCATCCCGATCCTCCTGCAGGGCAAACTGCAAGACGCCTACGACTGGGCCTTGACCGCGCCCGATGGGTCCGAATCGGAACTGGTCGATGGAACGTCGCGCAACCCGCACTTCACGCCGGATCTGAACGGCCTCTACACTGTGACCGTCACCGACCTGACCGGCGAGGCGCCGCAGCCGGCCACGCTCGAGATCTACGCCGGCACCTGGCTGGGCGCCATCAGCGGAACCACGAATGACGGCACGCTGCTGGCCAACGACTGCACCGGCTGTCACAACGACCGCACCGCGGCCGACAAATTCACCCCCTGGCGGCAGTCGGGCCACGCCGAGATCTTCCAGCAGAACCTCGACACCAGCACGCACTACGGCACGGACTGTCTGCCGTGCCACACCGTGGGCTTCGACGAAGACGTCCGCAACGGCGGCTTCGACGACGTGGAGCAGTACGACGACTTCGTCGCCGCCGACCTGTTCAACAACCCCGGCGACAACTGGGCCACCGTGGTCAGCGATTTCCCGCAGGTGGCCAAGCTGGCCCAGATCCAGTGTGAGAACTGCCACGGGCCGCAGTCCAGCGGCGCCCATCAACTGGCCGAGTCGCGCATCAGCTTCTCCGCGGACGTGTGCGCCACCTGCCACGGCGAGCCACTGCGTCACGGCCGCTTTCAGCAGTGGCAGCTCAGCGGTCACGCCAACTTCCCGCTGGCCATCGACGAGAGCACCAGCGGAAGCTGCTCCCGCTGCCACACCGTCAACGGCTTCCTGAAATGGCTGCCCGTTCTGCTCGATGATGATCCGGAGACCGACCCGCTGGCCGACGTAGAGGTCACCTGGACGGCCGACGAGGCGTTTCCCCAGACCTGCGTGGCCTGTCACGACCCGCACAACCCCGGCTCGGTCAGCGGTGACGAGACGGACGTGACCGTCCGCATCGTGGGCGACACGCCGCCGCTGATCGGTGGTTTTACGGTCTTCGGCGCCGGTCAGGGGGCGATCTGCATGACCTGTCACAACTCCCGCCGCGGCCTGAAAAACGACGGCAACTTCGGCGAGATCATCGGCACGGGCGAGGTGAGCCGGGCGCCGCACGGATCATCCCAGACCGACGTGCTCATGGGCCAGAACGCCTACTTCGTAGACGTGGGCACGCGCGGGGCGCACTCGCTGGTCGAGAACACTTGCGTCAACTGCCACATGGAGCAGACGCCGCCGCCGGAGCAGTTGTCCTACAACGAAGGCGGCACGAATCACACCTTCTTCGCCCGGCCGGACATCTGCGCCCGCTGCCACGGAGACGAGTTCACCTCCGGCGGCGTTCAGGGCGCCTTCCAGGCCAGTGCGGATGAGTTGCAGCGGCTCATCGAGATCGGCATCACCCAGGTGATGGAGCAGATCTTCGCGGCCGGCAACAGCATCGACGTCGCAGGGGAAGCGACGCTCACCTCGACGGCCGATTTCACCGACCTGGTGTTCGGCGAGGCCCACGGGCGCCAGGCGGTGACCTTCACCCTGGCGGACGGCGCCGTGCTGGAGGCCCACTCCGTCGCGGATATCAGCGTTCTCGACGGCGGCGGTGAGGTCGTGGGCGTGCTCTTCGACTTCGCCGACGAGGAGGGCGTGCTGGTCCGCGCGGGCTGGAACTGGAACCTCGTCACCAACGACGGCAGCAAGGGGGTCCACTACCCGTCGTTCGTGACCAACGTCCTGAGCCAGACGATCACGCGGATGAAGGAGTTGACTGGACAGTAGCCGCCATCAGCGCTGACTGACCGCGCGCGATCCTGCACCGCCAGCGAGCCGCGGGCTTCAGCCCGCGCGGAGCCGGCGCCATGGGTGCGGCTGCAAATCGCGCCCGGTCATATAAAACGAGCCGGCGCTGCCCAATCGACTTGCCGACCCGCGGCAGGCGCGCCGGTGGAGGACCGACGCACACTTCAGCGGCGGAACGCGGAGCGTCCACCGGCGGGGACCGTGCCGGGAACGGCTTGGCGCCCCGCCGGTTCTTTTCGGCGCGCGATTCGACGCTCGTCCGCGCCCCCTGACGGCTTCCGTTGGTGCAGGGGGCCTTCGCCTCCCGGCTTGAAAGCCGGGGGTCTGAGGGCGCGGCTTCCGTTGGCGCGGCGAGCGGCCGATTGCCGATAGTCCCGACTGCGGTCGGCCTCGGCAGGCCGGCGGAATCAGTTCGCGGAGCGCATCGGTGTCCCAGGTCCGGCGGATCGGCATCCCACAGTGCGGCTGGTGGAGCGGAGCGTGCCGCGTCGCCGGGATCGAGGCCATAGCGATGCCGCTGGCACGCGGGGACGACGGCAATCCGCACTCGGCCCGCATCGAGGCACGCATGCAGAGCGGCGCCGAGATGGCTCGGGTCGAGCGGGCGACGCCCACCGACTTCTGGCTGGACAACGGCGGCGCCGGGCTGGCGTTCGTCGTCAACCCGGACGACGCGGACGAGATCCAGCCGGTCCACGAGGCCGCGGGGCGGATCCTCGTCTCCCACTACATCGACCCGCTGGTCACCTGCTTCCAGGGCATGCACTGGCACTCGGCCTGGCAATGCCTGCAGAGCCGCACGTGGGTGAAGGCGGTGTGGGACCGGGCGCAGGCCATCGAGCTGGAGCGCTTCGGCGTGCCCCACGTCATCCACCTGCCCATGGCGGCGCCGATCGCAGACTATGACACGCGGCCGGTCGACGTGAATGCCATCGAGAACGAGGTGTCCTTCGTCGGCGCTCAGAACACGAGCTATTTCCACGCAGACCACGTCGCATCCACCGAAGCGCTGCTGCCTGGGACGCTGGCCCACGCCGTCCACGCGGATCTGCCCGAGATCACGTTCTACGACGTGTATCACGACATGTACGCCCTGGCCGAACCGCCCGCCGAGTCCGACGACCTGGTCACGCGGGCGGGCAAGACCGAGCGATACTTCGTCGCCAAGCTCTTCTATCACGCTTCGCTGTGCCTGCGCAACCGCGACCGGTGGATCGTGTTTCTCAAGCGCAGGCTGGGCGAGCGGTTCCGCCTGATCGGGCAGCGCTGGGACGTGGCCTACGGGCTGGACTGCGAGCCGCCCCTGCCGACGCACGAGGCGTATCTGGCGCACTTTCGCCGCACGGCGGTCAATCTGAACTTCATCAACGGCAACGCCGAAACGGGCGTCAACATGCGGGCGTTCGAGATCACCGCGGCCGGGGGCTTTCTGCTGTGTCCGTACCAGCCGGAACTGGAGGAGTGTTTCGAGATCGGCGCGGAGTGCGACGTGTTTCGCACCGAGGAGGAGTTGCTCCAGAAGATCGAGTTCTATATCGAGCACCCGCGGAGGCGGATCGACGTCGCCCTGGCCGGCCAGCGGCGGACGCTGTCGCAGCACCTCTATTCTCATCGGCTGGAAACGGTCTTGCGGGCGGTGGGTCGATTGGAAGAGCGGCTGCGGTCGCACTCGGACGGTCAGAAGACCGCGGGCGACGCCGCTGCGCCGCGCGAATCCGTGGCGGGCGCGGCCGTGGGCGGACCGGCGGCCAGGGCAGACCGAGCCGGGATGTCCGACCGGTCGGCGGCCGCACCGGCCGAGCGTATTGCGGCTGGCTTGATCGACAACGCCCCTGCCCCCTCCGCAACCTGAGCTTCCGGGAGACGACATGAGGATCGCATCGCCGCCGAACATGGCGCCGGCCATCCGCGCCGCAGGGTACGAGGCCGTCGACCTGCCGGCCGTCCATGAGTTCGATATCCACCGCTCCTGCGCCGACCGGTTGCAGGACGGGTGGGTCCATCGCAGGTTCTTCGAGCGCGCACGGGTGGACCTGGTGGTCGACGTCGACACCGCGGCGCTGACGCTCGTCCCGGGGGCTCAACCCGGGGCGGCGGTGATGACCCCTGCGGCCCTGGGCATTCCGTACGTCTCCATCCTGATGGATCCGGTGACGGCCATGATGGGCCGGTCGCGCTGGGAAGACTGGTGGCTGCTGCTGCGCAGCCCGTCGTGGACGAAGGCGGTATGGGACACGGCGCACGCGGCGGAACTGCGCCGGCTGGGCGTCCCCGGTGTGGTCGATCTGCCCGCGGCCGTCATGGACGCCGATTTCGACCGTCGTCCGCTGCCCGACCCGGGCGGGGGGCCGACGGTGGCGTTCATGGGTCATCCGGCGTCGTCGTTCTTCACCGCGTCCGGCGGCGTGCCGCCCGCGAACCTGCTGGCAGGGTTGACCGCCGCGGCGGTCCACGCCGATCGGCCGGGCACGGCGTTCCACGAGGTGTTCTTCGATCTGTACGGCTTTGGCAGGCCGCCCGGCGAGACCGACGATCCTCATCAACACGCCGCCCTCGCCGCCGCCTACTTCAACGCCAAGTTCACGTTCAACGTATACCTGGCCGTCAAGCAGCGCGACCGCTTCGCCCTCTTTCTGCGCCGGAAACTGGGCAGTTGCTTCGAGCTGATCGGCGACTTCTGGCAGCAGAACTACGGCATCGACCATGCGCCGCGCATCTGGGACCCGGCCGAATTGTATCGACGCATGAGGGCGGCGCCCGTGTGCCTGAACCTCATCAAGGGCAACGCCGAGTATTCGCTTAACCTCCGCCATTTCGAGGCGACCGGTCACGGGGCGTTCATGCTGACGTATCCGTCGCCCGATCTGTCGAAGCACTTCCGCGTCGGCGAAGAGTGCGACGTGTTTCACCACGAGGACGAGCTGCTGGAAAGAATATCCTATTACAACGCGGACCCGGCGCGGCGCCGCGACGTCGCGCTGGCCGGGCAGCGGCGGACGCTGTCGGAGCATCTGTACAGCCACCGGATCGAAACCCTCGTGCAGATGTTGAAGAAGGGCGAGCTTGCGGCCCCGCTGGCGGCCCGGCCGGTCGAAGCAGCAGCGCCGACGCCGTCGCGGCAGCCGAAGATCCGCGTGGCGGGGGTCGTGTGAAGCTCTCCGACTGCCCCGACGCCTGCCGCCGGTCGAAGTGCCCGTAGCTCGCGTGTGCCCGGCGGGAACACCCGGCGGTCCTCGTAGGCGGGGTGTGGCTGGTCGTAGCTCGCGTGCGCTCGGCGGGAACGCTTGGCCGAACGATGACGGTGAATCCGTTGCAGCCGGCCGGCCCGATCGGCCGACGAGTCTGGGGTCCGTGATGTCCACATGCCCGACCATCCAGCCCACGTTCCGCGCCCAGTTCGGGGAAGACCGCGTCCTGTGGCAGGTGTTCAACCGGTCGCCGTCGGGGTTTTTCGTCGAGGTGGGCGCCTATGACGGCGTGGCGCTGAGCAATACGGTCTTTCTGGAGCAACAGGGCTGGCGCGGCATCCTGGTCGAGCCGATCCGCCCGCTGTGCGAGCGGGCCGCGGCCGCCCGGCCGGGCAGCCGCGTCTACAACGCCGCATGCAGCCGGCCGGGGTCGCCGCCGGTGCAGACGTTTACCATCACCCAGGGCGTCCCCGTGCTGAGCTACCTGCACGCCGAAGCCGACCACGTCGAGCGGTGCAAGCGCGAGGGGGCGACGCTGGTCGAGGTCGAGGTGCCGGTGGTGACGCTGGACGAGATCCTCGCCCAGGAACGGAAACGCCCACCGGGCACGCCGAGCGCCTGGCAACCCGGCCGCGGCTGGCGCATCGACCTGGTGTCGATCGACGTGGAAGGCGGCGAGTTGGACGTGCTGGCCGGGTTCAACCTGGACCGGTTCAAACCCCGCGTGCTGGTGCTGGAAAACGACCGCGACAGTGGACGGGCGATCGAGCCGTACCTGGCTGCACGCGGCTACCGCAAGTTCCACCGGCAGGTGATCAATGACTTCTACGCCCGCGACGACGCTTCGACCGCGGACCTGACGCTCCGCGGGCTAAAGGCCGACTGAGTTCCGGACGTTATACAATTATCAGACAGGCCGCGGCCTTCGCGCCTGCGCTCACCGCGGTATGATGGCGGCCATGATGGACGGTCGTCCCGCATCGAGATCCGCAGGAGTCGCACGGCCGGCTCCGCTGCATGCCGGGCTAGCGGGCCGAGCGTCGCGCGACGACGGTTCGCCCCGGTTCAGGGGTCGGTGGCCGGTCGTCGCACGGCGCGGCGGGAGCGGCAGGAACCGGCCGGTCGAAACCATAATGATGCTCGCTCCCCCCATCACAGCCGGAAGCCGCGGTGGCCTGGCGGCCGTCGATTCGGATGCCGTCAAGCGCGCCCCGGCGGCGGCGCTGCTGGACCTGCCGCTCGATGCCGTGGACGGCGGCGAGATCATCATCTTCGCCGTCAAGCCCTCGATGCTGGCGCCGGTGTTCGACTCGATCGTGTGGCTGCTGGCCGGCGTCGCCATGGCGGTCGCCTGCCTGCTGGGAGGCTGGGGACTGTCCCACCTGTCGCCCACCCTGACCGCTCAGCTCATCCTCGCCCTGGTCGCCGCCCGGCTGCTGATAGCGATCATCCGCTGGGTCTCGTGCTGGTACGTGCTGACCAACCGGCGGGTGGTCGAGATCACCGGCGTGCGGTCTCCGCAAGTCACCTCCGCCATGCTGGTGGACATCCGCAACACCTACGTCGCCAGCGTTTTGTACGAGCGGCCACTGAAACTGGGCACCATCACCTTCGTCAGCCAGCGCGACAGCGACCGCCCCTGGTCGTGGACGCACGTCCGCGAGCCGGAAGATATCCACCGGGCGATCCGCAAGGCGATCGAGAACGCGATCGATTCGATGCCGCCGCGGTAGATGCTCCCGGCTCGACGAGGGTTGTTTGCTCGCTCTCCCGCGGCGGCCCAGGTGCCTCACACGCGCGGCCGTGTTCACTCCATGCCGAGCTGCGGCTACAATACCCTCGCTGTGCTGCTGCGAGCGGATGATCGTGTCAGTAGCGAGAGACGTCACGATGCTGGATTCTATCGAGATTCAGAATTTCCGATCGTGCGAAGACGTCGAGCTTCGATTGGGCGAACCGGTTGTGGCACTGTTGGGCAGGAACGGTGCCGGAAAGACCAATCTCCTTCACGCCATTCAGGTGGCCGCGGAACTTTGCTTTGGCAAGCCCGAGCCGCAGTTTGGATTGAGCCCGAACGACCGGTCGAAGCCCACGACGTTCGCACTTCGATTCTCCGCCGGGGGGCACTCGTACGTATACGGCGTCTCCCGCATGACTCCCGCGAGGGATGATTCTCCGTTGAGGGAGTCGCTCGAACGGGAGGGCGACATCTTGTTCAAGCGAAGCGGGCGACTGCTTGAATCGGGGTATGCGCCGTTCAAGTCGGACGTGCGGGTACCGCTAACGGTGCCCGGGTTATGGACGCTCATGCAAGCCCTCCCGCGAGAGCATCCGCTGTTTGCCGCGCTGCGTCCTGCCGATGCCTTCTTGCGCGGAATCCGCTATTTCTCCATCGACCACCCGTATCAGGAGCACGCGGACCCGCCACCGACCTCGATCGTGGACGCGGCGAGATTTGAAATCTGGACAGAGTCGGTCGAAAGCGGTCGCGTTCCAGAATCCGTAATGTGCCGGTTGGTTCATATGCACCTCATGGACCGCGCAAAACTGAACGAGTTGCTGGCGCTCCTGGGTGACGATGGACTCGCCCTCGTCTCTGACATCGAGTTCGAGACGATTTCGCTGTCCGGGGGAGGACCGGGCGCTAGGCGCTTCCCGGATCACTTGGTCACGTTTGTGCCCTGTGTGGGCATGGCCGGCGCGGGGCGCTCATTCAGGGTGGGTGATTTGTCCGCCGGAACGTGGCGTGTCATCAGCCTTCTAACGCACCTTGTGTTCGACGAAGCATCCTGCATACTCGTCGAGCAGCCGGAAGACTGCATACATGCCGGGTTGCTTGGCAAGCTTATCGATATCTTTCGCACATACGCGCACCGTACGCAGTTCATCTGCGCCACGCATTCGTCACGCGTCACGAACTTGATCGGCGCGCAGGGTATCCGCATGGTCTCGGCCGAAGAAGGCAGAACGGGAGTCGCGGAACTTTCCCCCGAGGACATCTTGGCGTCGCAATCCTACCTGGCCGACGAAGGAACGCTCGCAGAGTTCCTTGAAACGCTCTGACGGCGTTGACCATGCTTGCCATCCTGGCGGAGGACATCTCAGATGCTGAAGTGCTGACGCAACTGGTCCGTCGGCGCCGGGGCGATGACAGGCTGCCGATCAGGAAGAAGGACTACGAAGGCTGCGCCGGAATCTGCCGGAAGGGCTATCGCGACATCCGGCTGTGGGTCTCGCGCGGAATCATCACCGAGATCATCATCTGCCACGACGCCGATCGAAATCCGCCGAGTGAAATCCGAGAGAAGGTCCGCAAAGCCGTCTTACGCCGTTCCGGCTTCGACGGCCCGGCCTGCATCGCGGTACCGGTCGAAGCTATCGAAGCGTGGATGATCGCCGACGAAACAGCGATCCATCGGGTTATCCCGTCAATCAGACTCAAGGGTCACGTTCGCCCGGAGACGATTCCGGATCCGAAAGCGTGGCTGATTCGAATGTCGCGGCGGCGGAACAGCAAGCCCCTGTACGTTCCGAACAACTCCAATCCGGTCGTCGCAAAGTACCTGCGGTTCGACGTCGTTGCCAAGAAGTGCCCTTCGTTCAAGGCATTCGTGGAGTGGCTGGACAATCCAACACCGATCGGCACTTAATCAAGTCATAGACCGCAACTGCCATCCCGCCGGTGGCGTAGTCGGCGGGCGGAAGATCCAAGAGGGTTTTTTTGCCCGCGTCGCGCGCCATCGGGACCAGACCTCGGGAGTGGTTGAGCAGCGCGGCTCTGATGGGGTCGTCGGCCGATTAACCGGCGCCGTGGATGCTTGAGGTAAGCCCCCATCGCCGGCGCTGCCGCCAAGTACGCCGCGGACGAACGTCTAGGCGACTGAGGATTGCCACCCCGCCGGGTGTTTATCCTTGCAACCCCGCCGCGCCCCCGGTATGCTGTACGGCGTCGCGTCATAGCCCCGGCAGCGGGGCTCCGGGGGGCTCGCGTTGCGTACCCCGGTCATCGCCAGCCAAGGAGAGAGAGAGAATGTTCCGGCAGAACCACCTGTCATCCACGGCCGCGGTATGCGCGGTCCTTGCGTCCGCCCCTGGGGCGCTCGCCGCCACCCACGTCGTCCACTTCGACACGCTTCCGGGCGGGGTCTTGCCCAACAACTTCATCAGCGAACTGGTGGACGTGACGGTCGGCCCCTACACCGACACGATCGGCAACGTCTGCGCGCCCACCGCCTTCGGCGTGGCCGCGATCGCCAGCCAGCCCTTTCCGGGCTGCACCGCCGGCTCGCCGCCCAACCAGTTGATCGCCCGCAGCGTGCTGGTCGATTTCGACATGACGGACTTCGCAACGCAGGTCGGCGGGCCGGTCAAACGGCTGATGGTCAAGTACCATCGGATCACCGGCAACGTCCAGTTCTCCGTCAACGGCGTCTGCTTCACCCGTCCGACCTTCGGAGCGCTGCCCAACGGCGTCTACGGCGGCGTGAAGTACAAGGACAACGGCTGCCGCATCCGCCTGCGGCGCAAGCCGGCCTTCATCACCCAGTTCTCGATCGGCGGGGCGTTGCTGGCCATCGACGACGTGAAGGCGAACGGCTGATCGGTCCTTGAACCCGCCGCCCGTCGGGCGTAAACTCCGCAGCGGAAGTGCCCAATCAGTTATCGGGGGTGGCGGGGAGACCCTGCGGTCATCGCGCCCTGGAGAGATCGACGATGGGAAGCTCTGGATCATCCGGGATAGTGTCCGCGCTCGCCCTCGCGGCTGCACTGGCGGGGCCGGCGGCCGCGGTGGACCTCACCGTCGCGGGCATCGAGATCAACCAGGCCGTCCAGTTCGGCGGCACGCCGCTGATCGGTGAGAACGTCACCATGGTCCGCGTCACCGTGGGCGTCGCGAATGCCCCCGGCGACGTGCCCAACGTCGACGCCCTGCTGCGCGTCTTTGTGGACGGCGAGGAGGTGGACGGGTCGCCGTTCCGCTCCGTCAACGGACCGATCACGGCGCCCCGGGCGCCGCGGCGCGACGTGCTGAATCACACGGTCAACTTCACCGTACTCCCGCCGGTCAGCGAGGACGTGGACTTCCGCGTCGAGGTCAATCCGGACCGGCTCGTGACGGAGACCAACTACGACAACAACGGCGGCGCCGCCCTGGACAACGTGTTCCTGTGCCGGAAGACGATCGACTACGCCTTTGTTTCCACGGACTACAGGCCCGGAGGGGGGCAGCCGCCGGCGGACCTGATCGAACCGGGCATCGGCGACGGCTTTCTGCGCGCCATCTACACCGTCGGCGAATGGAACTACCACGCCTCTCCGCTGCCGCCGCTGGTGTGGACGCAGGACATCAACGCCACCGCCACCCAGTTCCTGAACACGCTTCGTGACATCCGCACCGTGCAGATCCCCAACGCCGGGTATCCTGCGCCGGAGTTCGTTTACGGCTGGCTGCCGGGCAACCCGTACAGCGGCAACGGCCGCGCCATCGGCATCCCGGGGGACGTCGCCTTCGGCAATTCGCAGACGATCCGCCATCAGCGGACCATGGCCCACGAGACGGGCCACCTGTGGGGCCTGTCGCACCACAGCCGCACCATCAACACCGTCGGCCTGGACACCGAACACCATCTGCACGACACCGAACGGCTGCCGCAGCTCTTCCCGCCCAACAAGCTGGACGTGATGGTCGCCGGCCAGTTGACCAACGCCGCCTTCGTCGAGAGCCTGACCTACACCGCCGCGGTCAATGACGCCCGCTCGCAGTGCGGCCTTGCCCCGCTCGGCAGGCCGGGGGCCGAACCGGCGCTGCGCATCAGCGGTTCGATCCACAACCTCACCCGTCGCGTTTCTCTCGACCCGGTGATGAAGTTCGATCCGGGCGTCGTGGATCCGTCGCGGCCGGACGGCGACATCTGGATCGTCGGTTACGACGGCCAGGGGAACGAACTGTTTACGATCGGCTACGTCACCGACTCCAATCTCCACCCGTGCGGTGAGTCGGACCCGTCCGCTCCACCGGTGACCTACGAGTTCTCGCCGATCCACGTGCTCGCCCCGGCCGCGGTGAATCAGACGCCGGTGACGCGCGTCGAGATCGTCGATCGGGCCACGGGCATGGTGCTGGCGTCGCGGCAGGCCTCGCCCCATCCTCCCATCGTTGCCTTCGTCGGCGCCGGCAACCTCGCGCTCGTGAATGGGCGGGTGCGGATCGAGTGGACCGGGGCCGACCCCGATGGGGACAGCCTGAGCTACAACCTCCTCTACAGCCCCAACCAGGGCAGTGACTGGTTCCCGCTGGTCGTCAACACCGGCCAGACTTCCTTCGAGTTCGACCCGGGCGACGTGGTGGGCAGCCGCGGCCGTCAAGCTCTGCTCAAGCTCGTGGCCACCGATGGATTCAACGTGCAATCGGCGGTGAGCGGTCCCTTCGAGCTGATCGCCGCAAGCCCGCCAGCCACCTACCTGATCACGCCCAATGACGGATCGGTACACCTGATCGGCGCCCCCATCGCGTTCCACGCCGCCGCTTGGGACAAGGAAGATCTGATGCTCGACGGCGACAGCATCGCCTGGACGTCCGACCGCGACGGGCCGATCGGCGCCGGCCGCATCCCGCTCAGCGCCGCCCTGTCGGCGGGCACACACGTGATCACCGTCCGGGCCACGGACGACGACGGCGATTTCAGCGAAGATCAGATCACCATCAACGTGGTCCCCCGGCCGATCTCGATCTCGTGCGAGAACGTCAAGAAGCTCAAGGGCAAGTGCAAAGACTCCGGCATCGCCACGGCGGTGGTCAAGCTGAAGACGGACGAGTTCGACGGGTCCGAGGTGACCATCCGCCTCGACGACCGCAACTTCGAGGTGACCATCGAAGGCAAGGCCGCCAAACTGACCACCTGCTGCTTCCAGGGAAGGATCGAGATCGAGCTGATCCGGCCCGGCGGGTGCGTGCCGACCAGGAACATCGACTGCCCGTAGGGCAGGCTCAGGTCGTCCCCGGCGATGCATTGCGGGTGCGACGGGCGATTCCGTCCGCTGGGTACACCACGAACACCCGGCATCAATGCAGGTGGGTGAACGTGGCACGTTTCGTGATCCGTGTCCGCCCGGTGAATGCCGGGGTTCTGGCACGGCGTCCGCTCCCTCAGCGGCCGTTTCGCCCACACACGCCCAGTGGCCGACCGCGGCCGATGACGGCAGTCGATCGGTCCTCCGCGGCCGTTCCACGTTCGTCACCCGGCCGCCTCCGGCGGCGGCGTGTGCGCCGTAAACATCCCAGAGACATAATGTTACGCTGAACTGGCTGCGGCACACGGGGTTGGCACGCGGTGTGTTCAAGGCGGCGTGGTGCAATGAGCGCACGTCTGCGAACGCGTCGGGCCTCCTGTTGGCACGGTGCCGTGCCTGCCCGGCCGCGCGTGCCGTTCCGTCGGGACGGCGACTCTCACGTGGCCCGTCTCAAGACGGGTGGAGGATGGATATGTTGAAGCGTTTCGTGTGGATCGGAATGTTGGGTCTGGCCGTCGCGCTGGCGTTTCCCGCCATGCCTGCCCTGGCGCAGAACGGCGCCTGCTGCCTGCCGGACGGGAGCTGCCTTGATACGAACAAGGACGCCTGCCGGGCCCGGGGTGGGGAGTTCTTCCCCAACAAGAAATGCGAAGAAGTCGAGTGTCCGCAACCGCCGGAGGTGTGGGCGTGTTGTCTGGACAGCGGCGAGTGCGTCATGGCGACGGAGGAGAACTGCGCCAATGCCCATGGCGAGTTCAACGAGGGACTGACCTGTGAGCAGGTCCAGTGTCCGCAACCCGAGCCAGAGTGGGCGTGCTGCCTTCCGGACGGGAAGTGCAAAGAACTGACCCGCACCGACTGCGACGACGAGGGCGGCACCTTCAACGATGGGTTGCTCTGCGAGGACGTGGCGTGTCCGCAGCCGGCGTTCGCCTGCTGCCTGCCGGACGGGACCTGCGAGGAACTGACCGAGGAAGAGTGCGACGCGCGCGAGGGTCAGTGGAAGAACGGCAAGGCGTGCAACGAAGTCGAGTGCGAGAACCCGAATCCGGAGGGCGCTTGCTGCCTGCCGGATGGGTCCTGCGTGGAGACCACCCGTCAGGACTGCCTGGACCGGGGCGGAGAGCACAACGAGGGCCGCACCTGCGAGCAGGTCGAGTGCCCGCAGCCCGGCACCAAGTGCGCCTACAAGGTCACCAAGGCCAAGCGTAAGGGCGGGTGCAAGGCCTGTCCGGCTGAGCCCGGTCAGGTGGTCTGCGGCGAAGACTGCCGCGACACGCGCGACTGCCGCAAGAAGCGCGCCCAGAAGGTCGAGTGCGAGGGCGGTGGGTTCTGCAAGGTGAAGGCCAAGCTGATCGACTGCCAGGATTGCGAGTGACGCACGGCCGCTTCAGCCGGCCGGGCGGCGCATCGTCGCGAGGGTGATGAAGCGCAGTTGGTGAGATTCCAGCAAGTCTTTTTCAGGAGGATGACCATGACGATCCGAGTGCTGGTGGGATGGCTGGCGGCCGTCACCTTCGTCGCAGTGCTGGCAGCGCAGCCGGCCCGAGCAGAGTGCAGCGGCCAGGAAAGGTTGAGGGTCCGCTGCAAGGTCCTCAACGAGGGCAACAACAAGCTCAAGGTCACGGTCGTACACAGCGAGCCCAACTCGAGCGTGGAGGTGCTGCTGGACGGTGAACCGATCGGCGACATCGAGACGAACTCGAAGGGCAGAGGCAAGCTGGTCCGCACGGGTGTTGCAGACGGACCTCACACCGTCGAGGTGTGCGGCGTCCAGAAGCCCACGAAGTGCGGCCAGTAGCGCCGCCGCAGTAGGGGAGAGTCTCAGGGAGAGGGCGAAGGCCGTCGAAAGGCGGCCTTCGCTTTTGTTGCAGGATGCGAGCTTCTCTCCGCAGCGCGCGCCTGCTGCGACCATGCCGGCCCTGCTCTGAAACCGACTGTTGCGCGGGGTTGCAAGCAAAGCCGGCTGCCGCGCGACAACCCCTGGCCGGTCGCGGCCGGCCACGGGTGTTGATCGGTCCTCCGCAGCCAGCCCGCGCCCGCGACGGACGAGCGGCGGCCTCACTGCAATCTCCATAACGGGTTACGAAAGAGCGTGTTACGCCTCCGATGCCGCGGCAAGTGAGGCTGGCACGGCACGTGTCAGGGTCATCAGGACCCAACGAGCGTGCTGTCGGCCGGATGGATCGCGCGTGGCGATCACTTGTCCTTCATCAGGCTTGAGGAAGTTCTTTCTCGGGGAGGGTGACCATGAGGTTGCAGAAGTTGTTCGCACTATTGACGGCCGCCGCATTCGTGACCCTGCTGGCGGCAACGCCGGTCGACGCGGACTGCACCGGCAAGGAGAAAGTGAAGGCCCGCTGCAAGATCCTGAACGACGGCAACAACAAGCTGATCGTCACCGTTTTTCGCAGCGAACCGAACTCCAGCGTCGAAGTGCGCCTGGACGGCGTGCCGATCGGTGACATCGAGACGAACTCGAAAGGCAAGGGCCAGTTCGTCCGCACCAACGTGGGCGATGGGCATCACATCGTCGCGGTGTGCCGTGCTCACGTTCCGACGAGGTGCGAACGGTAGCGCCGCCACAGAAGGGGAGAGTCTCGGGGAGAGGGCGAAGGCCGTCGAAAGGCGGCCTTCGTTTTTTTCATCGGGGCCCGCGGAGGTCGTCGCGCTGGGCCGGGCGCGCCGATTCATCGCCGGCCGCGCTTGCGCTGCTTGCGCTTGTCCTTACTGGAGAGCCGCCGCTGGGTGGCGGTGGTGGTGGATTTCACTTTGCGCAGCGAGCCGCCGCTCGACAGCACGTTGCCCATCTGGGTGGCGAAGCGGATGCGTTCCCAGACGCTCTTGCCGGCCACCTGCTTCATCATGTCGCGCATCATGCCGAACTGCTTGACCAGACCGCTGACGTCCTCCGGCTCCACGCCCGACCCGCGGGCGATACGGCGGCGCCGCGAGGCATCGATGATCGTCGGATTGGCCCGCTCCTTGGGCGTCATGGAGCGGATCACCGCCTGCATCTGGTCGATCTCCCGTTCGTCGATCTCCTGACCGTCGAGCATGGCGCCCATGCCCGGCATCTTCTTCATGATGTCCTTGATCGACCCGATCGACTTCATCTTCTGAAGATGGGAGTCGAAGTCGTCGAGCGTGAACTTGCCCTTGGCCATCCGGGCCTCGAGTCGGGCCGCTTCCTCCTTGTCGTAATGCTGCTGGGCCTGCTCGACCAGCGTGAGGACGTCGCCCATGCCCAGGATGCGGCCGGCGATGCGGTCCGGGTGAAACTCCTCGATGGCCTCCATCTTCTCGCCGACGCCGATGAACTTGATCGGCTTGCCGGTGACGTACTTGACCGACAGCGCCGCCCCGCCGCGGGTGTCGGAATCGAACTTGGTGAGGATGCAGCCGTCCAGTTCCAGCCGGCTGTTGAACGCCTTGGCGGTGGCGACCGCGTCCTGGCCGGTCATGGCGTCAAGGACGAGATAAATCTGGTGCGGCGTGGTGGCGCCGGCGACCCTGGCCAGCTCGTCCATCAGCTCGTCGTCGATGGCCAGCCGCCCGGCCGTGTCGAGGATGACCACGTCGCGGTCCTTCCTGCGGGCCTCGGCGATGCCGTTGCGGCTGACCTTCACCGCGTTCTGGTGATCGCGCTCGGTGTAGACGGGCACGCCGATCTGTCCGCCGAGCACCTCGAGCTGGTCGATGGCGGCCGGGCGTTTGAGGTCGGCCGCCACCAGCAGAGGACGCTTGGCGCGCTTGACCAGCATGTTCGCCATCTTGGCGCAGGTGGTGGTCTTGCCCGAGCCTTGCAGGCCGGCCATCAGAAGCACCGTCGGCCCCGGCGCCACGAACGGGATGCGCGGATCGACCGGCCCCATCAGGCGGATCAGCTCGTCGTGGACGATCTTGACCATCACCTGGTCGGGCCGCAGCGTCTTGAGCACTTCCGCCCCGAGGGCCTTGGTTTTGACCTCGTCACAGAACGCCCGGGCCACGTCGAGATTGACGTCCGCCTCCAGCAGGGCGGTGCGGATCTCGCGCAGCACCTCGCCGACGTTGTCCTCGGTGATCCTGCCGCGTCCGCGAAGGCCGCGGAACACGCCGTTGAGTCTGTCGGAGAGCTTCTCGAACATGGGTCGTCCAAGCTGCCGGCGGCCGACGGCGCGGCCTTCCCAATCGCCATGCGCCACCTGCGCATTCAGCGAGCCACGGCATCAGCCTCCGCGCGGACGCTCCGCTCGCAGCGCGGCGACGATGTGATTCGGGGCGACTGGATTCGAACCAGCGACCTCTTGACCCCCAGTCAAGCACTCTAAACCAGGCTGAGCTACGCCCCGTCCACTCGGCCGGCCGGCGGTTCCGGTCTGCCGGCAACGACCCCGGGATGATACGCGTCGGCGGTGAAGTTGCAACCTCCTCGGCGGCACGCTCCGGCGATCGGGTGCCCGACACAATCGGCGGCTCCTCTGAGCGAGCCGCGTGGCTTTAGCCCGCGCGGAGTGTCCCATTCAGTGCGGTCTCAAGCCGCGGACGCCTTTCTTCCCTGCCGCCAGGCTGGAGCCAGGCGGTCCCAGGGGCGGCCGCCGATTCCGGCACGCACCCCGAGCCGTCGGGTGCGTGGCAAATGGGGCGGATGTCACCGGCAACGCCGGTATGGCGTCCGGCAGCTAGCGCGGCCTTTCCATCGACGGCACACGTCGTTACGAGTGAGGCTCCGCGCGGGCTGAAGCCACGCGGTTCGCTGGCAGGCCCTGCCGATTCTGTCTCGCACTCTGCGTCACGGGTCCGGCTTGCTTTCGTCGGAAATCCCGCCAAGCTGGAAGGGATGTCGGAGCTTCCCCAGGCCGGCGGCGCCGTAGTCCTGCTCTCCGGGGGGCTGGATTCGGCCGTGACCGCTGCGATCGCCCGCGCGGCCGGGCATCGTCTGTTCGCGCTCTCGTTCCTGTACGGGCAGCGCCACGCGGTCGAGCGCGACGCGGCGTGCAGCGTGGCGGCGGCGATGGGAGTCGTCCGGCACGTCGTGCAGACGATCGACCTGCGCGTCTTCGGCGGCTCGGCGCTGACCGCCGACATCGACGTCCCCAAACCGGCGCGGCCGGCGACCGCCGAACCGGCCGCACGGACGCGGACGCTGCCGCCCCCCCCCGGCGGCATCCCCCTCACCTACGTGCCGGCCCGCAACACGATCTTCCTGGCCTTCGCGCTGGCCTACGCGGAGACGGTCGAGGCGTCGGCGATTTACCTGGGCGTCAACGCGGTGGACTATTCGGGCTATCCCGACTGCCGGCCCGAATACATCCGCCGGTTTCAGGCCATGGCCGACGTGGCGACCAGGGCGGCGCTGGAAGGCACGCCCATCCGAATCCTCGCCCCGCTGATCGACATGACCAAGGCGCAGATCATCCGCCGCGGCCTGGAACTCGGCGTCGACTTCTCGCTGACGCACAGTTGCTATGATCCCGAGGCGTCCGGGCGGGCGTGCGGGCGATGTGAGAGTTGCCTGATCCGACTCGACGGCTTCCGCGCCGCCGGGTTGGCGGATCCGGCGCCGTATCAGAACCCATGACCCTTCGCACACTTCTTTTCGGTATGGTGGCGCTGGTCCCGCTGCGGCCTGGGCTTGGGCAGGAGGCCGCCCCCGAGCCGGCCGTCACGCTGGAACTCATCATGGCCGATCCGGACTGGATCGGCAACCCACCGGAGCGCCCGTACTGGTCGGACGATTCGCGGTCGATCTATTTCCGGCGGAAGGCCGTCGGCGAAACACGACGGGACCTGTTCCGGATCGAGGTGGACAGCGGCGCGGTCGAGCAGATCGAGCCGGCCGGCCTGGCGGCTGCCGGGGCGCCGGCGTCGGACTACAGCGCGGACGACACGCGCATGGTCTTCGAGCGCGGCGGAGATCTGTTTCTCGCCGAGCGCTCGACCGGCGAGGTGCGCCAGTTGACGCGGACGGTCGCACACGAAGGGCGCGCCCGATTCATGGCCGACGGCCGGCGCATCCAGTTCGTTCGCGACGGCGCCATCCTGATTCGTGACCTCGACGATGGGCACGAAGTGCAGCCCGCCGAGCTGATCGCCGACGAATCTCCCGACGTCAAAGAACAGAAGGAAAAGAAGGACTACCTGCGCCGCCAGCAGGAGAGGCTTTTCCCGCACGTCGTAGAGCGCCAGCACGAGGCCAGGGCGGCGCGCGAATACGAGGAGCGGCTGCGGCGCGAAGACGGCGCCCGTGTCCCCCCCCCGTGGTATCTCGGCGCCGACCTGCGGATTGAGGAGACGTCGCTGTCGCCCGGCGGCCGGCGGGTGCTGGTGGTGACCACGCCCGCCCAACGCGAGCAGGGCCGGCAGGATACGATGCCCGCCTACGTCGATGCCTCCGGCTACGTCGTCACGCAGCCCGTGCGCGAGAAAGTCGGCACCGGCAAGCCCTGGCCGCATTCGCTGCACCTGCTCGACCTGGCGACGCACGAGCGGCACGCCATCGACCTGGGCGCCCTGCCCGGCATCAAGGACGATCCGCTGGCGGACCTGCGCCGGGCGGCCGAGGAGCGCAAGAAGGCGGCGGAGGCGAATGAGGAGAAGAAAGCCGAGTCAGATCCGGTCCCTGACCCTGTCCCGTCGGCAGGACAGGAGGATACCCGGCACGAAGGAGGGGGCGATGACGCCGAGGACGCGGCGACCGGCGACAGGACCGCCGATGCACCCGCGGAGGATGGCGAGGGGCAGGCGAGCGACTCCGGCGCCGAGACTGAAGTGCCCCGTCCGGTCTCCATCCAGTCGATCCGCTGGAACCGCGACGGCACGCGGGCCGCGTTCCAGTGCCTTTCCCACGACAACAAAGACCGCTGGATCGTCGAAGTCGATCCCGCCAGGCGTGAAACCCGGACGATCGAGCGCATCCATGATGAGGCGTGGGTCCGATCCGGGGCGATCGGCTGGCTGTACGGCCGGGAGGTCGTCTACTACGTCTGTGAAGCGGACGGATACGATCACCTGTATCTGTACGATTCGAATACGGGCGAGAAGCGCCGGATGACCGAAGGCCGGTTCGAGGTCTCCGACGTGACGCTCACCCGCGACGACCGGTATTTCTATTTCCGGGCCAACCGGACCCATCCAGGAGTCTACGAGGTCTTCCGGGTCGCCTTACAGACGGGCGAACTGGAACGCATCACCCATCTGGGCGGCGATTGTTCATTCGAACTTTCGCCGGACCAGAAGCATCTGGTCTTGACCTATTCCAATGCCGCATACCCGCCCGAACTCTATGTACAGGATGCAGACCCGGCCGCGCCGGCCCGGCGACTGACCGACACGGTGTCCGACGGGTTCAAGGCCGTCGCGTGGGTACACCCCAGGCTGGTCGCCATTCCCTCGCGCCACGGACGGCCGATCTACGCCCGTCTTTATGAACCGCAGGATACCCCCGGCGGCGCAGGCGACGTCGTGGACGGCGGCCCCGCTGCCCGGCGGCGGCCGGCGGTGATGTTCATTCATGGCGCGGGCTATTTGCAGGACGCGTACGAAGGCTGGTCCTATTACTTCCGCGAGTTCATGTTTCACACGCTGCTGGCTCAACGGGGCTGCGTCGTGCTGGACGTGGACTACCGTGCCTCGTCCGGCTACGGGCGCGACTGGCGAACGGCCATCTATCGCAACATGGGCGGACCGGAACTCGAAGACCTGCGCGACGGCGTGGAATGGCTGGTGCGCGAACACAACGTGGACCGACGGCGCATCGGGGTCTACGGCGGCTCATACGGCGGGTTTCTCGTGCTCATGGCACTGTTCAGAGAGCCGGACCTGTTCGCCTGCGGGGCGGCGCTGCGGCCGGTGACGGACTGGGCCCATTATAACGACGGATACACCTCCAACATCCTGAACACGCCCGACCTGGATCCGCAGGCCTACGAACGCAGTTCGCCCATCGAGTTCGCGGACGGCCTTCAACGGCCGCTGCTGATCTGCCACGGTATGCTGGACGGCAACGTCCTGTTTCAGGACACGGTGCGGCTGGCCCAGCGCCTGATAGAACTCGAGAAGGAAAACTGGGAGGTGGCCATGTACCCGATCGAGGGCCACGCCTTCGATGAGCCGTCCAGTTGGCTGGACGAGTATCGTCGCGTGCTGCGGCTGTTCGAGGAGAATCTGATCCAGGCGACCGTGCCCCAGCACGCCGCGCCGGCGGCGAGCCGCGTGGATTGAAGCCGGCGCGCATCGTTCCAGCGACCCGTGGCCCTGAAGCGCTCGGTGGTGGCGCACGATCGCGCACGGTCACTCAGGCGATCGCGCTTCGCCTCCCGGCGGCGTCTTAGAGCGTAGGGGACAGCGCGACCGCAGGGTCGCCGTGGGGTTCTTTCCTCGTGCAAAAAAAGTATAGGACGCCGCTTGACCTGCCGTTTGTCCAGTATATAATGGTGCGTTGGCGCGGAGAGGGTGGTATCGCCCGCTCATCGGGCAGACCACTCCAGGAGACATAACGCGAGACTGCACGCGCGACGCTCGGCGTCGCCGTGCGGTGTGGGGAGTGCGTTATGGTCGGCGCTGTGCGGGAAGTGCTGGTCGGTCGGCCGCCGGGCGGCTCCACGCCCCCCAGGTTCAGCCGGTCCCCCTCCTTCGACCTTCGACCTTCGACCTTCGACCTTCCAACCCTCGAGCCATCAAGCCTCCGCCGTGCGGAGATTCGGTTCGTGCAGGGTACGGAGGGTACGTAGTCTGCGCGGCTTGCGCAGTTTCTCGACTTTCAGCGTCAGGATGGGAAGGCAGGTGGTCTGACAAGTGGATCCGCGGCCCGCCCGGCTGAAGCTGCACCCTCAACGTGACGCCGCGCCGGCAGTCGCCGGCTCGGCATCGGTGAATGTACACCCGGACGGGGGCAAGCCCCCGCCCGAGTGTGTAGCCAGTATCCCGCGTCAAGTCTTCAGCCCGGCGCGGGAAACCAGTCAAGGTACACTCATTGTAAGTGAGGATCAGACATGAAGTCAAGCAATATCCGGCGCGCCGTGCGGGCGCTGCTTCTGGCGCTGCTGCCGTGCTACGCGGCCGCGGCCCTGGCGGGGACCGTGTTCCACTGGCGCGGGGCGGGCAAGAGCGGCAGCGTGGCCAACGTCGCCAACTGGACCGCCCGCGATCCGCAGCGCGACTACCCCGGCCACGGGGCGACCGACGACCGGGTGGTCATCGCGGACGACTCGCTGCGGCGGCAGGTGCTGGTCGATGGCGGCACCCTGACGGTCGGTTCGCT